>JACQGZ010000244.1 GCA_016199305.1 Armatimonadota bacterium
CAGGTACCGGCAGTGCTGGACGCCCTGCGCGGGCAGTCCCCGGAGTTCGACCGCACCGACGAGGCCGCCGCCCTGGAGGTGCTACACGAACTGGCGACCGCGAACCTCGTCATGCCCGGCGTGGACCGCGCCCACCTCGGCTGGCCCTGGCTGCGGCTCACCGAGTATGGGCGCCAGGTCATCCGGCAGGGTCAGCCGGTCTCCTTCGACCCTGATCAGTACCTGGCGGCGGCGCAGCAGCGCCTGGGCGGCATCTCACCGCTGGCCCTGGACGTCCTCCGCGAGGCCGTGGCGACCTATCATCGCGGGTTCGTGCGCTCCAGCGCCCTCCTCCTGGGCACCGCCTCGGAGATCGTGATGACAGAGTTGATCGACGCCTTCATCGCCGTTCAGCCGGAGAAGGACCGGCAGCGGTTGCAGGCCGCGGTGGAAGACCGCAGCATGTACGCCCGCTACCGCCTCTTCCGCGAGGAATTCGACCGGGCGCGCGCGGCGCGCCGGCTCCCGGACACGGTGAGCAAAGACATCGAAGCGATCATCGACCTGATCTTCAATGCCGTCCGGTTGAACCGCAACGAGGCCGGCCACCCCTCCGAGGCCCCCCTCAATCCGGTGCTCGTGGCCACGACCCTGCAGGCCTTCCTGCAGTACGCCGAGCGCATCACCAGGCTAACCGCCTACTTCCGGGAGCCCTCCCTGGCGCCCGCACCTGCCCCTGCGCCGGCGCGGAAACGCCGGACCCGCCGCGGCGGTCGCCGCAAGCCCGCCACGAGTCCTTAGAGGTCTTCCCGGACGACCCCCTCGATCTCCAGGATGAAGTCGGCTCCATAGGCCCGCGCCGGGGTCTGAAATCCCACCCGCGCCTGACCGGCCAGGACACGCGCGACCACCGCCACCGCCGTCAATGCAGTCAGCGTGTAGCCTTCAGGCCCGCGCAACCGGGAGACCACGCGGCGCTCGGAGGGGTCCTCCGCCTCGGCCCAGAGCAGGCTGGCGCCCCGCGCACGCTGGGCGTCGGTCGGCCCGGGCGGCTGGAGACGAACCAGGGCCATGAGCAGACGGAGCGCCGCGCGGTGGCGCAGCACGCGTCCCAACATCTGACTGAACGTCAAGAGTCGCCGCACGCCCGGAGGAAGGGCCGAGTACACCTCGATGTCCGGGATGCCGGTGCTGTAGAAGGCGGTGGCGACATCTCCCCAGGGGATGGTCACGGCGTCTGTGGGACCGCGGCCGAAGTCGATCACGCGGGTCTTCCAGGCCGCGGGGACGGAGACCAGGGTGCCGCCGCGCCGGACCGTTCCGCCGCGGTGCAGGTGCTCCAGCACGGTGAGCATCGTCCCGCGGGACGGTCGGCTGCGCAACCCCTGAAACCCCAGCGCCAACCGGTGCGCCGAAGGCAGGCGCCGTGTGACGTGCGCGGCCAGACAGTCGGACGGCACGACATCGAAGCCGACCCCCGGCAGGAGCATGATGCCCGCGGCCCTGGCCTCCGCATCGCGGCCGGCCAGGGTCTCGAAGACGGGAATCTCGCCGGTGATGTCCAGGTAGTGCGTCCGCGTCCGCAGGCACGCCTCCACCATCGGCCGTGAGGTGCGGGCGAACGGTCCGGCGCAGTGCAGCACGACATCCACCCCCGCCAGGGCGGCATCCAGCGCGGACGGACCGTCGAGGGTCGCGACGCGATGCGGGAGTCCCAACTCGGCCGCAATCGGAACCAGCGTCTTCGCGCGACGCCCGGCCAGGATCGGCCGCAGCCCCTGCCGCACCGCCTCTCGGGCGATGAGCCTGCCGGTGTACCCGCCGGCCCCGTACAAGAGCCACTCCCCTGGCATCGTCCACCCCCGCGGAAATTTCTTCGCTTCCCTTCGCGCCTGCGCGCGGCCGTCCTCTGCGACGGGGCTTCTATCAGCCGCATGACCCGGGTTGCGGCCCATCGGGTATCATGACCTCACCCGTGGAGCCTTTTCGTGTCCTCATCGTCACCGACGACCCGATCGCCCGCGCCGGCCTGGCCTCTCTGCTCCAGGAGCAGCCGGAGGTCACCGTGGCGGCGCAGGTCAGCGGCGACGCAGACCTCCTGGAGGCCTACGAGACTTCGCAGGCGGACGTGATTCTCTGGGACCTCGGCTGGAACAGTGAGGCGGCCCTCGACCAATTGACCGATGTCCGAGAGCTCCGCCTGCCGGTGGCCGTCCTGCTCGCGGGAGTCGAGGAGGCGGCCGCAGCGCTGACCGCCGGGGCCCGCGGCCTGCTCCTCCGGAACACCGACACCAGCCAGCTGGCTGCAGCATTGGCCGCCGTCGCCTCGGGGCTCACCGTCCTCGATCCGGTCCTGTCCGGGGCCGTGCCGCCGGGGCGAGAGCCGACGCTGGCCCAGCCGGTGGAGGAGATGACCCCAAGAGAACGCGAGGTGCTGCAACTGCTGGCGGACGGCCTGCCCAACCGGGCCATCGCCGAGCGTCTCTCCATCAGCGAGCACACGGTGAAGTTCCACGTCAACGCGATCATGAGCAAACTCGGCGCCCGGACGCGCACCGAGGCCGTCACCCGCGCCGCCCGCCTGGGCCTGCTCGTCCTCTGACCTCCCCATCTTTCCAGGGGCCTCCCGGCCAAACGGGCGATGCGCGGGGCGGGGAAACGGCGTTACAGTGGCGCCGAGAATCCAGTTCGCAACACACAGGGGGAATGTGGCGTGAGCGCTTTGTCCGATCTCTCCAGGGAACTCGCCAACATCACCGCGGAAGCGGGGCGGAGTGTCGTCCGGGTAGAGGCGCGGCGGCGGATTCCGGCCAGCGGCATCATCTGGTCGGCCGACGGCACCGTCGTCACCGCCAGCCACGTGGTGGAACGTGAGGAAGAGGTCCATGTCGGCCTGCCCGACGGCAGCGTGGTGCCGGCGACCCTCGCCGGCCGCGATCCATCGACCGATCTGGCCGTGCTGCGTCTCCAGGGCGGCTCGAACCTGACCGCCGCGACGCGCGCCGGGACCGATGGGGTCCAGGTGGGCCACCTGGTCATGGCGTTGGGGCGGCCCGGGCGCACGGTGCGGGCCACGCTGGGGATCGTCAGCGCGCTGGGCGACGCCTGGCGGACGGCGGGGGGGACCGAGGTCGACCACTACCTGCAGGCGGACGTCGGGTTCTTCCTCGGTATCTCCGGGGGGCCGCTGGTAGACACGACCGGACGCGTACTGGGGCTCCACACGGTCGGCCTTCACCGGCGGACCGGCGTGACGATCCCCACCGCCACCGTGGACCTGGTGTCGGCGACGCTACTCGCCCACGGCAGGATGCGCCGGGGATACCTGGGCATCGAGCCGCGGCCCGTGCGCCTCACGCCGGAGATGGCACAGGCCGCCGGGCAGAGGACCGGCCTGCTGTTCCTTTCGGTGGAGCCGGACAGCCCCGCGCAGCGTGGAGGCCTGCTGGTGGGGGACATTCTGCTCAGCGTGGACGGCCGCCCGGTCCCCACCCCGCGCGACCTCATGGCCATGCTGGTCGGCGAGCAAATCGGCCGCACCCTCTCCCTGCGCCTCATCCGCGGCGGTCAGGTCCGGGAGGCCACGGTCACCCTCGGCGAGCGCGACTGACATTCGTCCGGTGCCAGACCAAGATCGGAGTGCCGAAGCGCAGTTCCTCTACCTGACGACCACGGGGCGGCGCACCGGCCTGCCGCGTGAGATCGAGATCTGGTTCGTCTCCTCCGCCGGGAACTACGACATCCTCTCGGGGAATCTCCACCACGCCCAGTGGGTGAAAAACATCAAGCAAGACCCTCGGGTGCGTGTGCGCGTCGGCCCCCGCGCGTTCGAAGCGACGGCCCGCGTGCTCACGGCGCGGCGTCTCTCGCAGGCGAAATACGGGTGGGGGGACGGCCTCCCGGTCGAGTTCACGCCGCTCTCACCCTCGCGGATCTCACCGCCCGG
>JACQGZ010000248.1 GCA_016199305.1 Armatimonadota bacterium
CCCTGGACCGGTACGTCGAGACGCAGATCGCGCCGGCGCTGCAATGGGAGTGGACGCGCTACCGTCCTCCGGCGGCCTGGCGCGAGTGGTGCGTGGCGACGGAGGTGGGAAACGGCTACGAGCGGAGCATGGCGGCCGCGTCCGGTGAAGGAGAAGGCTTTTCCTGGCGCACGGAGACCATCGTCGGCGAGCCGAACGACGGCAATTGCCAGTATCTCTTCGGCGGCGTGGCCGGACACGCCGGGCTCTTCTCCACCGCCGATGAGGTGGGGCGGTTCGGGCAGATGCTCCTCGACGGCGGGAGTGCGCCCGGCGGGCGGGTACTGCGTCCGGAGACGGTCGCCGAGGCGACGCGCGACCAGAGCGTCGGGGCCGCCGGCGAAGGCTACGGGTTGGGCTGGCGCATCCGGCGCGGGAACGAGTCGCTGGTCGGGGCGCGGGCCTCCGCGCAGGCCTTCGGCCACACCGGTTTTACCGGCACCTCCATTGTCGTGGACCCGGCGCGGGCGCTGGTGATCGTCCTGCTGACCAACCGCATCCATCCCGGCGCCGACACGCCGGGGTTCGCGGCCTTCCGCCAGGCGTTTCACGAGGCCGTGATGGGAGCCGTCGAGTGAAGGGCCTGGCCCAGATGTTGGAGGCGGTGGCCGCCCGGCCGGCGCGAATCGTCCTGGGGCTGATCTCCGGGACGTCCGCCGATGGGATCGACGCGGCGGCGGTACGGATCAGCGGCCAGGGGGCGGCGGCGCGCGTGAAGGTGCTGGCCACGCACACCCATCCCTTTCCACCGGGACTGCGGGAGCGGCTGCACGCGCTGACCGAAGGCGGCAGCGTGCGCGACGTCTGCGAGTTGAACGTGGTGCTGGGGGAACTCTTCGCGGAGGCGGCCGCCGCCCTCGCCGGACGAGTCGGTGGCGTGGATCTGATCGGCTCCCACGGTCAGACGATCTACCACATTCCTCCTGCCGGCGGACGGGCAGGAAGCACCCTGCAGATCGGCGAACCCGCGGTGATCGCCGAACGCACGGGCATCCTGACGGTGGCGCACTTCCGGCCGCGGGACATGGCCGCCGGCGGGATGGGCGCCCCTCTGGTGCCCTATGCCGACTACATCCTCTTCCGCCATCCGGCGCGTACGCGCGTGATCCAAAACATCGGGGGGATCGCCAACGCCACGATACTGCCGGCGGGAGGGGAGCCGGCGGACGTCATCGCCTTCGACACCGGGCCGGGCAACATGGTGATCGATGCGCTCATGCAGCGGTATTTCGGGCGTCCCTACGATGCGGACGGCGCGCTGGGTGCGGCGGGCCGCGTGCACGAGGGGCTGCTGGCGGAGCTGCTGGCGGATCCCTTCATCACCGCTCCTCCTCCGAAGGCCACCGGGCGCGAGCGCTACGGCGAGCCCTACGCGCAGGAGGTGGCGGCGCGGGGAGAGGCGCTGGGCCTCGCGGCGGAAGACCTGGTGGCTACCGTCACCGCCTTCACCGCGGATTCGATCGTGGAAAACTACCGGCGCTTCGTCTTTCCGGCCCAGGCGGTCGATGAGGTCGTGGTCGCGGGCGGCGGAGCCCGCAACCGGACGCTGCTGGAACGACTGCGCCGGCTTCTGGCGTCGCGCCCGGTGCTCACGACCACGGACCTGGGCATCGACAGCGACTTCAAGGAGGCGGTCGCCTTCGCCATCATGGCCAACGACGCGGTGATGGGGTTGGCCACCAACGTGCCCGGCGCCACCGGGGCCCGCCATCCGGTGATCCTGGGCGCGATCATTCCGGGCGGCAGCGCACCATGAAGCGCGCCCGCCGCCGGCGTCCCGCCCGTTCCGTCCGCGTCCGTCCCTCCGGTCGGCCGCGCCCCCCCGATCTCCCAGCGCTCACCGTGCCGGCGCTGCTGCGCCGCATCCACCGTGAGGATCGCCGCGTGGCTCCCGCCGTAGGTCGGGTGCTCCACCGCGTGGCGGCCGCGGTCGACATCATCGTTGACGCGCTGCGGCGCGGCGGGCGCCTCATCTACGTGGGGGCGGGCAGCAGCGGCCGCCTCGCCCTCCTGGACGCCCTCGAGGTCCCGCCGACGTTCGGCGTCTCGCCTGATCTGGTCCAGGCCGTGCTGGCCGGCGGCGTAGCGGCCACGGTGGAGGCCACCTCGCCGCTCGAAGACGACGCGGACCTGGGCCGCGCCGAGATGCGGCGGCGGCGTGTCGGGCGCGGCGATGTGGTCGTGGCGGTCGCGGCCAGCGGCGCCACTCCGTTCACCCTCGGGGCGGTCGCGGCGGCGCGGCGGCGGGGTGCGCGCACGATCGGCCTGACCACGACGCCGGGTAGCCCGCTGGCGAAGGAGGTGGAGATCGCGATCGTCCCGGCGGTCGGGGAGGAGGTGCTGCGGGGGTCGACGCGGATGAAGGCGGGCACCGCCCAAAAGCTCGTGCTGAACATGCTGAGCACGGCGGCGATGGTGCGGCTGGGCCACGTCTACGGCGATCGGATGGTGGACGTCAAGCCGCTCAATGAGAAACTGCGGCGCCGCGCCACCGCCGTCGTCGCGGCAGCCGCCGGCATCTCCGAGCCGGAGGCGGGGCAGGCGCTGGCGGCTGCGGGGGGAGAGGCGAAGGTCGCCCTGGTGATGGTGATGGCGGGCGTGACGGCGAAGGCGGCCAGGCGGCTGCTGGCGGAGGGTGAGGGATTCGTCGGGGAGGCGCTGCGCCTGGCGCGCCGCACTTCGTGAGTGCGCCGCTGGTCATTTTCGATGTTGATGGGGTGCTGGTGGACACCCTCCCCGCCAATGTGGAGGCCTACCTGCACGCCTGCCGGCAGATGGGCCTGCCTGCGCCCGACGCGGAGAACGTCCGGCGTCTCCTCGGTCGAAGCGCCGAAGAGATGGCCGTCGCTCTGGGGTGTCCACCCGAGCACGTCGGTGAGTTTGTCGATGGACACGCCCGCCCGAGATATCAGGCTATTGTGGCGCGCGGCGTCCCGACCTTCCCGGGTGTGCCGGAGGTGCTGGCCGCATTGCGCGACGGCGGGACGCGCGTGGCGGCGTGGACAATAGGCGGGGTCGCACAACAGGAGGCCGTCCTCACGGCGGCGGGGATTCGGCGTTGGATCGAACTCCTCCACGCTCCCGGTGTGACCGGCTATCCCAAACCCGACCCCCGGGGCCTGGAGGAGATTGTCGTGCGCTTCACCGCCGCGGAGCCCCGTTATCTAGTCGATGATCGCGGCGAGATGCTCGCCCCCGCGGACCGGATCGGCGCGCGGCGGATCTTCGCGGCGTATGGATACGGCACAGCGCCCACGCCTGACCCCGATGCGGTCCTCCGGGCGCCGAGGGATCTCCTGGCACTCATCGCGTCTGCCGGAGGTTAGGAACGCCAGGAATCAGCGATAGAGCAGGTAGGTCTCGCGCAGCCGGGTGAACCGGTCCAGGGCGGGCTGCCAGCGGGCCACGATCGCCTCGGCTGGATCGCCGCGGGTGATCGCCAGCCGGACCTCTTTCGTCCCCCAGACGATGTCGAAGGGGCTGCGGCTGCGCCGGCTGGTGGGAGTCTCGATGCGCAGCCGCCCCGGATGCAGGTCGCGGATCTCCGTGAGGATGAACACCGTCGTCGCGGCCGGGCGAAACGTCTGCGGGTCGGTGATGTGCAGGCGGACGCCCCGCCAGATCCGGCCCGTCCGGGGATGGGGCAGGGCCGACGGGGTGAAGCGGACGCCGGGGAGATTCCTCCGGTTCAACCGCTCGGCCAGGCGTGCGCCGTCCAGCCAGGGCGCCAGCACCACCTGGAAGCGCGACGTGGTGCGCACGCCGTTCCAGAGGTTCGTGCCGTCCACCGTCCCGGTGGCGGCGTAGGAGAAGGCCGCCTCCGCGGATGTGATGCCCGGCGACGGGCGGATCCATTCCAGCCGTGTGTCCGTCCAGGCCATCGTGCGTGTCCATCCGCTCATCGGGATCACCGTCAGGTCCGCGCCGATGCCGAAGGCGTCGTTGTAGAGGCGGGCCAGTTCCCCCAGAGTTAACCCATGCACGATCGGGATCGGATAGAGACCGATGAAGGAACGGAACTGCGGCTCCAGGGTCGGGCCGTCCACCATCACGCCGCCAATCGGATTCGGCCGGTCCAGGATGATGACGGGCTTGCCGGCCTCGCGGGCCGCCGCCATCACCAGGGCCATCGTGGAGGCGTAGGTGTACGGCCGCACCCCCACATCCTGCAGGTCCACCACCAGGACATCCACGCGCGCCAGCATCTCGCGGGTCGGGCGGAAGGTCCCTCCATAGAGGCTGTAGATCGGCGTGCGCCCCGGCATCGTCGGCACGGGGCGGCCCGCGCCGTAGCTTCCGTCGAGACCGTGCTCGGGGGCGAAGAGGGCGGCCAGGCGGATGCCTGGGATCGCCGCGAGGGCCGTGGCGGTGGGGCGGCCGTCCTGGGTGACGCCGGCCGCGTGGGTGACCAGGCCGATCCGCCGGCCCGCCAGCACCTCCGGCCTCTCCAGCAGTGTGTCGATGCCGGGGCGCACCGGCGCCGGCTGCGCGACGGCGGGCGCAAGGGAGAACGACAGCGCGATGACCAGAGTCCAGAGAATGGCGAGACGCAAGACGGATCGATGCTCCGAAGAAACCTTGCCCCGACAGATTCCGGGTTAGACGGCCTGCTCCTTCCGGTGATCGATGGCGTTCCTCTCGGTGCACGTCTTCAAGGGGTGGGGGAGGGCTCTGCCGCGGAAATATCCCGTATCTATGAAAAGGCTGCGCCTGCCAATGCCTCCCTCACTACCCTTGCGACCCGAGGTCAGTTATCTATCCGTGCCCTCCGGCACACCATGTGCTGCGACTCGGGCTCCCAATTAGTTCAGGGGTCTTCAAGAGACCATCGGGATATCGGGGAGTCCCGAGCACTGCCTCCTCTCGTCATGGTGCAGCATCCAGTAGATCGTCGTCAGGAGCGCCCGGGCCACGGCGACTCGGGCGATGTGGCGCCCTTTGCGGGCGGCGATCCGCCGGAAGAGCTCCTGGTAGCGGCCCGGGCGCCGGGCGGCATGCTGGGCCGCCTCGATGAGGATCCAGCGGAGCCAGGAGGAGCCCTGCCGGGAAATGTGGCCGATGAAGACGCGGCCACCCGAGGCGTGCACCCGCGGGGCGAGGCCGGCGTAGGAGACGAGGTGCTTGGGGTCGGGGAAGCGCGTCACGTCGCCGATCTCGGCCAGGACCAGGAGCGCGCTAGAGGGGCCGATGCCTGGGAGCGTGCAGAGGCGCTGGGCCGCCGGGGTGCGCGCGGCCTCGGCATCGATGGTGCGCGCGGCCTCGGCGATCTGCCGCTGCACGACATCGAGGACCTCAAGGAGGCCGCCCAGCGCGTGACGGTAGACAGGCCGCAGGGGCAGAGTGGTCAGCCAGCGACGCCCCTTGACCCCGAAGACGTCGGTGACCGGGGACTCGTACCCGTGCTTGAGGAGAATCGCATGGACCCGGTTCTTCACCCCCGTCTGGAGCCGGACCAGGGCCGCGCGGTAGCGGAGGAGCTCCCGGAGGTCCCGGATCGCCCGCGGCGGGATGTAGGCGCGGGGCACCAGGTCGCTGCGCAGGAGATGGGCGAGGGTGGTGCTGTCGACCTTATCGGTCTTGACCTTCGCCTCGGCGATGGCGCGGGTCCGCATCGGATGCGCCAGCACGACGGGGATCTGCAGCGTCTCCAGGAGGTCGTAGAGGTGGTACCAATTCATCGTCGCCTCGAGGACCACTTGGGCCGGCTCGCCCACGCCGGCGAAGAAGTCCCCGAGGGCCTGGCGGGTGTTGGGGAGCTTGCCCTGGCGGAGCACCTGGCCGGTCGCGTCCATCTGGGTGAAGAAGGTGTACCGCTTGTGGATATCAAAGCCGAAATATTGCACGGGCTGCGTCCCTCCCCTCGTGAAGAGTGTGTCTCCATCACCGACTTTTCGCGTCGGTGAGGGCGCAGCCTTTTCATCTCATTAGTTCTGAAGCGGAAGGGGTCCCTCCCTGCCCAGTTATCTAGATGAACGCGACCCGGTCGTAGTTCGACCCCAAGATCTTGCTCGGATC
>JACQGZ010000267.1 GCA_016199305.1 Armatimonadota bacterium
CCTGGTGGCTGAGCACCAGTTCCGCCAGCGGGCGGAAGGGCCGCATCTCGGCGAGGATCGCCGCGCCCCGCTCGGCGTGCTGATTCACCACGGCCCGCTCTTCGGGCGTGAGGGGCCCGCTCTTATGCAGGATGCCCTCGGGCGTGGCGATCTTGCCGATGTCGTGCAGCAGCCCCGCCAACCGGATGTGTTCGACCTCCTGGGGCGGCAGCCCCAGGTCGGTGGCGATGGCCACCGCGGTGGTAGCCACGCGCTGGCTGTGCCCCCGGGTGTAGGGATCCTTGGCCTCCAGGGCGGCGACCAGCGTGTTGACCGCGGAATAGAGCAGATCCCGCAGCTGCTCCTGAATCTGGCCGTCGTGCAGGATGACGGCGGTCTCATCGGCCAGCAGCGTCAGGCTCGCCAGGTCCTCGGCCCGGAACCGCCCGCCCTCGCGCCGTCCCACCAGGCTGAAGCCGATCACCCGGTCCTGGATGCGAAAGGGCACCGCCGCCGCCGCGTGGATCCCGGCGCCGTCGAAGACGGCGGCCCAGAGCGGATCGACCGCGGCATCGTCGGTGGCCAGCGGCGTGCCATCGTGGATCAGCCGGCCGAACAGCCCCTCCTCCGGGGCGAAGCGCCGGGCCTCCCACTCCTGCCCTTCCAGGTTGCGCACGCCGCGGACGATCGGGGTGCCCTCCTCATCGATCAGCGCCGCGGCCGCCACGTCCGCGCGGGCCAGGTCCACGGCGAGATCGAGAAAGCCCTCCACCCGGGCGCGCAGCTGCAGGGGGGCCATCGCGGCAACCGCCGCCTGCGCCCGCTCGAACCGTCGCAGGTGTTTCTGCGCGCTGCGGGCCCGGCGCAGCTGGTCGCCGAGCGCGCGGCGGCGGCTCCACTGCGCGGCGCCGCAGACCGCCCCGAAGATGGGCAGCACCAGCGCGCCGGCGAAGATCGCCCCTTCCGCGACGCTCGGTCCGGCCACGATGGCGAAGACCGCGGCGGCCAGTCCGCCGGCCACGATCCCCCGCCAGATCCCCATCCCCACCGTGGACCAGGCGAGCACGAGGGGGAAGTAGAGGTAGAAGATGCTGGCCTCCGGGGAGGTCGACCGCACGAGCAGGCTCACCAGGATGAGGTCGAACGGCAGGAGCACCTCATCCAGGGAGCTGCCCAGGATCGTCACCCGCGTGGCGAAGGCCAGGATCGCGCCGGTCACCACCAGCCCGGCGAGGGCGGCGACACTGACGGCGGGAGCGACGCTCGCCCGCAGCGGCGCCGGATCCAGCGAGGCCGCCGGATCGATGAGGATGAACAGCGCCCCGGCCGCCACGGCGGTGACGCGCAGGACCAGCGGCGCCCACGCAATCTCCCTGACAGAGAGCGCGAATCGTGGTTTCACGAGGGATCCGACGGACCAGGCATCTCAGGATATATGCCCCCGGCCGGCGGCGCACAGACCCGCGGCGCGCGAGCCGCGGTCTGAGGTCAGGTCGGTGTGGGCGGAAGGCGCAGCAGGCGAAGCAACACGCGTTCAATCGTCCGGTTGATCAGGCGGGTGGTGGGAAATTCGCGCCGGTCGATCGGACGGACGAGGATCGTGTACAGACCCAGCCGGTTTCCCGCCAGGATGTCGGTGAGCAGCTGGTCGCCGACCAGCGCCGTCTCCGCCGGCGTCGTCGTCATCATCGCCAGGGCGCGCCGCAGCCCGGAGGTGGAGGGCTTCATCCACCCGGAGGCCAGCGGGATGCCGAGCGCCCCGGCCAGGGTGCGGGTCCGGCGCGTCCTGTTGTTGGTCACCAGCGCCAGGCGGAGGCCCGCCTCCCGCGCCCGGCGCACCCACCGCCGCGCCTCTTCCGAGGGGTCCGCGCTGCCGTAGGCGACGAGGGTGTTGTCCAGGTCGATGACCACGCCGCGGATGCCCTGCGCGCGCAGCAGCCCGGGGTCGAGCGCCGCGAGCGCCGGGGCGACCAGCCGCGGCCGAACGAGCTCCAGCACACTCACGGCCGCCACCGTCTGATCGCCTGCTGGTGCTCTTGGAAGGTACGGCTGAAGGCGTGGCTGCCGTCCGGGCGGAGCACGTAGAACAGATAGGGCGTGGCGGCGGGATGCCGGGCCGCCGTGATGGCCGCCAGCCCGGGGTTGCTGATCGGACCCGGAGGGAGACCCGTCCGGCGGTAGGTGTTGTAGGGGGAGTCCACCTGCAGGTCGGCGACCGTCAGCTCACCGGAGGTGCGGCCCAGCGCATAGAGCACCGTGGCGTCGATCTCTAATGGCCATCCCCGCCGCAGCCGGTTGGTGATCACCCCCGCGATCACCGGGCGTTCGGCGGCGAGCCGCGCCTCGCGCTCCACCATGGAGGCGATGATCACCGCCTCATGCAGCGAGAGGCCCTCGCCGCGCCGGAGGTCGGGGGTCACCCGCTCTTCAAACCGCGCCAGCAGGCGCGCAACGATCTGATCGACCGGCAGCCCGCGCGGCAGCAGGTAGGTATCGGGGAAGAGATAGCCTTCCAGATCATCGCGGCCCTCCAGCCAGGGGAGGGAGAACCGCCCTCCGCCCGCCCGGGCCAGCCGGAGAAATGCCTCGCGCTCGGCCAGACCCCGCGCGGCCAGCGCCCCGGCAATCTGTGCGGCCGTGTACCCCTCCGGGACGGTCAGGCGGTGCAGGAGGACCTGGCCGCTGGCGAGGCGATCGAGGATCTCCAGCGTGGACATCGCCGGGGACAGCGCGTACTCGCCGGACTGCAGCCGGCTGCCCACGCCCCGCAGCCGGGCCGCGGCGGCGAAGGCGGCCGGCGAGCGGATGAGGCCGGCGCCGTGCAGCAGGGTGGCGATCCCCTGCACCGAGGCTCCCCGCGGAATGGTCACGATCTGTGCCGGCGCCTCCCCGGCCACCGGCCGCAGCATCGTCCCCAGGACGGCGAAGGCCCCGGCCAGCGCCAGGGCCCCCACGATGAGCGCGAGTCCGAGCCGCCTCACCCCTCAGCTGCTACTCCTCATCGTCCTCGTCCTCATCATCCTCATCGTCCTCGTCCTCGTCCTC
>JACQGZ010000033.1 GCA_016199305.1 Armatimonadota bacterium
CCCCCGGGCTCCGAGGTTTTCATCTCGGAGCGGGCCGGCCCCAGGGGCGGGGGAGGCGCAGCGCGAAACCCGGACGCATGGTCCTGCTCGATCTGGTCACCATCCTCTTCTACCTCTTCTACGCGGCGATCATCATCGAGGTGCTGCTCTCGTGGGTCCCCGGCGCGCGGGAGACGCCGGCGGGCTATGCGGTCCACCGCCTGACCCGGCCGATCCTCGATCCTATCCGCCGGCTCGTGCCTCCGGTCGGCGGATTCGACCTCTCCCCCTTCGTGGCAATCCTGCTGCTGACCGTTCTCAGGCGGATCCTGACGGACCTGGTGATCGGCCTGCTGTTCTGACGCGGTGGCTCGCCCGTCAGGCGGTGGGCCGGGGACGGGGAAGGGCGAGGACCGCCGCCACCCCCACCAGGGCCAGGCTGAGCGTCAACAGCAGGGTCTCCCGGAGGCCGATGCGGTCCGCGATGGCGCCGAGGAGTGTCAGCGCCAGACCACCGATCCCCCAGGCGAGCCCCATCACGATGCTGGACGCCAGGCTGGCGCGCTGCGGCAGTCCCTCCTGGGCCATCACGATGGTTACCGGCGCGGACAGGTAGAGGATGATACCCGCCAGCGGCAGGAGCGCCAGCCGCCACGCCGAGGGCAGCACCAGAAAGAGCGCCAGCAGCGGTACGCTCAGGATGAAGGACAGGCCCAGGACCGGGCGGCGGCCGATCCGGTCCGCCAGCATCCCGCCCATGACCCCCCCGACCGCCCCGATGCCCCCGAAGAGAAAGACCGCCGTGCCCCCTTGCACCAACGAGGCCCCCTGCTCCCGCGTGAGCAACAGCGGGAGAAAGGTGAGGAAGGCGATCGAGACGATGCTGCGCGTGACCACAAACACCCACAGGAGAAAGAGCATGCGCCGCTGGGCCGACAGGGCCCGGCCGAGCGGCTCGCGGTGATGAGCCGGCTGCGCCGTCGGCCAGCGCAGGGCCAGCAGCGCCAGCGTGGCGGCCACGAGGAGGCCGGGGAGCCCCGCGGGCAGCGTCCAGCGCAACGCCTGCCACTGCACCACGGCGGAGATGTAAAGCGGACCGAGGGCAAACGCCAGCTCCCCTGCGGCCACGAAGAGTGAGAGCCCGGTGGCGCGGCGGTCCCCGCTGTGGAACCCCGCCGCTGCGGCGCCCTGCGGATGGAAGATCGCCGTGCCGGCGGCGGCGACGAGCAGCGCCGCGATGAGCGTGGTGTAGGTTGGCAGGATGCCGATGAGCGACATCGCCGCGACCGTCATCACCGGTCCGACGGCGGCCAGGACGCTGCGCCGGAGGCGGTCCGCCGCCAACGCGAAGAAGGGCTGCGAGAGCGCGGAGCTGGTGGTCAGGATGGTCCCCAGGAGGCCCGCCAGGGCCAGGGTGAGGTGGAACCGCACGACGAGGAGTGGCAGCAGCGGCGCCAGCCAGGCCATGTGGAAGTCGTTGAGAAAGTGGCCCAGCGTGATGCCCAGCAGCCGCGGACGGTCCATCGAGACGGGCCGCCGGGTTTCCACGATCTGCGGAGCCTCATGCGTGGGGGCAAGCGACACGAGCGTCATTATAGCAGAGGGTCCCGAGTCGCCTCCGCGCGGGATGAGGGCGCCTCCGCGGCGAACGCTGTATCGGCAGCGCGCAGTTGACGGATCAGTCCATGACGGCATCTCCCGAGTCTCTGGATCGGCTGGCCGCCCGCCTCCGCGAGGCGGTGCGGGGCGAGGTGCGCTTCGACCACTTCTCCCGCGTCCTCTACAGCACGGACGCCAGCATCTACCAGATTCTGCCGGTCGGCGTGGTGCTGCCGCGTGACGCCGAGGATGTAGCGGCCGCCCTGCGGATCTGCGCGGATGCCGGCGTGCCGGTCCTGCCTCGGGGCGGCGGGACGAGCCTGGCCGGGCAGGCGGTCGGCCGCGCGGTGATCCTGGACTGCTCCCGGCACATGGACGCCATCCTGGCGATCGATCCCGACAGGCGCGAGGCGCGGGTGCAGCCGGGCGTGGTGCAGGATGAGTTGAACGTCGCCCTGGCCCCCCACGGGTTGCGGCTCGGTCCCGACACGGCGACGAGCAACCGCGCCACCCTCGGCGGGATGATCGGCAACAACTCCTGCGGGGCGCGCTCGATCGTCTACGGCAAGATGGTGGACCACGTGCAAGCGCTGCGAGTGCTCCTGGCCGGCGGGGCGGAACTGACGCTCGGCGCGATTGACGAGGCGGCGCTGCTGGCGACACTCGCGGAGGACTCGCGCGCCGGACGCCTCACCCGCGCGGTGATCGAGACGGTCGAGGCCCACCGCACGGAGATCGATCGCCGCTTCCCCAAGATCCTGCGCCGGGTCGCCGGCTACAACTTGCCGGAGATGTTCCTGCGCCCGTTCAACCTGGCGCGCCTGATCGTCGGGTCGGAGGGCACACTGGGGGTCGTTACCGAGGCGACCGTACGGGCCGTCCCCCGTCCCGCGCACACCGCCGTCGGGGTGGTGCACTTTCGCGATCTCCAGGAGGCGCTGGAGGCCACGCCCCTGATCCTCCCGCACGGGCCCTCCGCGGTCGAACTGCTCGACCGGTTCCTCCTGGAGATGACCCGCGCGCAGCTCGAATTCGCCCGGCGCATGACCTTCGTGCAGGGGGATCCGGACGCGCTGCTGCTGGTCGAGGTGGCCGGCGACTCGCGGCAGGAGGTGCTCGAGCGCCTCGCCGCCGTGGAGCGGTCGCTGGCCTCCGCCGGCATGGGGTACGCCGTCGTGCGGGCGGTGGATGCGGCGGAGCAGGACAACATCTGGCGGGTGCGCAAGGCCGGCCAGGGCTTGCTTCAAGGCGTCAAGGGGGACAGTAAGCCGATCACGTTTGTCGAGGACACCGCCGTCCCCCCGGAACGCCTGGCGCCGTTCATCCGGCGGTTCCGGGAGATCCTGGACCGCCACGGCGTGCGGACGGCGCTCTACGCGCACGCCAGTGTCGGCTGCCTGCACGTGCGCCCGCTGATCAACCTCAAAGAGGGCCCGCAGGTGGAGACGATGCGGGCGATCGCCGAGGCCGTGGGGGATCTGACCATCGAGTTCGGCGGGACGATGAGCGGAGAGCATGGGGACGGCCTGGTGCGCGGCTGGTTCCTGGAGCGCTATTTTGGCCCCGAGATCTACGGCGTCTTTCGCACGATCAAGCGGGCCTTCGATCCCGACACCCTGATGAATCCCGGCAAGATCGTGGACGCCCCGGCGATGACGGCCGACCTGCGCTACGGACCCGCCTACCGTACCGTGCCGGTGGAGACGCACTTCGACTGGAGCCGCGACGGCGGCTTCGCCGCGGCGGTGGAACTGTGCAGCGGCCTGGGCGCCTGCCGCAAAACCGTCGAGGGGACGATGTGCCCCTCCTACATGGTGACGCGGGAGGAGGAGCACTCGACGCGCGGCCGGGCCAATCTGCTGCGCGGGGTGCTCTCCGGCGTCCTGCCGCCGGAGGAGCTGACGGGGCGGCGGCTCTTCGATGCCCTCGACCTCTGCGTCGAGTGCAAGGGGTGCAAGGCGGAGTGCCCGGCCAACGTGGACATGGCCAAG
>JACQGZ010000247.1 GCA_016199305.1 Armatimonadota bacterium
GCTTCCGGCCTACGGGAGGGATGTCAGACCTTCCACCCGAGCGACCTCTGCCAGCCTGTCGTCAAAGGTGACCATTTCTCCGGTAGGCGGGCTCCCGGCCCAGACCAACGCCGCGGCCAGTTGGAGGGCGTCTCCGGCACGCAGCACATGAGTTCGGAGCAAACGGCCCGCATGGACCCGGACGCTGTCCCCTGGGGCAACCTCCAGCCAGGCATCCTGTAGTCTGGCGAGGACCGCCCGCGCGGCTGCCTCATCTTTGTCCGTGACCAGTCCGTCCCGGCGGAGCCGGGCAAACGCCGACCAGCACTCGACGACGGATCCCCACCAGGCCGCGATCCCGCCATCCTGGTCGAACAGTTTTCGGGCCGTCGCCGAGAAGCCCGGCTGCTCGAGGCAGACAGGTACCAACGCGGAGGCATCCCAGAACCTCACCGTCCCTCTCGACGGTCTTCAAGGAGAGCAGCAAGAGCCCGCCCCTGCGGGTCCGCTGGCCTCGGCAGATCCCAGAAATCGGCCGGGAGCTTCTTCAGCGGCGGCCGCGCCAGGCCGGACCGGTAGAGTTCGCGCAGCCGCTCCTCCTGCCCCTCGGCCCCCACCGGGCCCAGGCGGGCAACAGGACGGCCCCGGTCCGTCACGATAACTTCCTCTCCCGCCCTGACGGCATCCAGGTATTCGCTGAGCTTCGCCTTCAAGGATGCAATCGACACGCGCCTCACGGTTTTTCTCCTCCGGTGGAGGTATCTTCACCATCATGACTATTTTAGTCATTTTGGTGAGCGTCGTCTATTGGGCGGCCTACATGGGGCGCAGGAGGTGGTCCACCGCCGCGTAGGGATCCAACGCGCCCTGCGCCACTTTGTCCAACACCTGATCGAGGAGTCCGCTCTGCCGGGCACGGGTCAGTACCTCTTCCCGGATGCGCCCTTCCAACGCCCGCAGGACCTCCCCCCGGCGGCGCTCTCTCCGGCGCTTTTGAAGCGCCCCGGACGTTTCGAGGTGGCTGCGGTGGGCCCGGACGGCCGCCAGCACCTCCTCCACCCCCTCCCCGGAAACGGCCACCGTCTTGAGGACCGGCGGCCGCCACCCCCGGTCGGGGGCCAGCCCCAGCATCATCTTGATCTCCGTGACGGCCCGGTCGGCCTCGGGGCGGTCGGCCTTGTTGACCACGAAGAGGTCGCCGATCTCCATGATGCCGGCCTTGAGCGTCTGGACCGTGTCGCCCAAGCCGGGCACCGTGACGAGGATCACCGTGTCGGCCGCCGCCGCCACGTCCACCTCCCCCTGCCCCGCGCCGACGGTCTCGATGAGGATGAAGGCGCAGCCCAGAGCATCCAGGATGTGGATGACGTCGCCGGTGGCCGGGGCGAGTCCGCCGAGGGCGCCCCGCGTCGCCATGCTGCGCACAAAGACGCCGGGGTCGGTGGCATGATCCTGCATGCGCACGCGGTCGCCGAGGACGGCGCCGCCGGTGAAGGGGCTGGTGGGATCGACCGCCACGATGCCAACGGTGCCTCCCTCCGCTCGAATGCGGCGGGTGAGGGCATCGACGAGCGTGGACTTCCCGGCGCCGGGCGGACCGGTGATGCCGACCGAATGGGCCCGGCCGGTCCGTGGGTAGAGGGTGCGCAGCGCCTCCAGCCCTTCGCGCTGTCTGTTTTCCACGAGCGAGATGAGACGCGCCGCCGCCTGATGAGATCCGGCCAGCACCTGCGCGGCCAGGTCGGCGGCGGCCGGGGCGGAGCGCGGCTGGCTCATACCAGCGCCACCGGACGGTAGACGCCGAAGACGGCGCGCAGGACGTCGCAGATCTCGCCGATGGTGGCGTAGGCGCGCACCGCCTCCAGCACCGCTTCCATCACCGGACCCGAGCCCGCAGCCGCCTCGCGCACGCCGGCAAGCGCGCGCTCCACCGCGCCGCCGTCTCGTTCCGCCCGCACGCGCGCCAGCCGCTGCTTCTGCCGCTCCACCGCCGCCGGGTCGATGCGCAGGAGGGCCGGCGTCACCGCCTCGTCGTGCGCGTACCGGTTGACGCCGACGACGACCTTCTCGCCGGACTCGATCGCCCGCGCCTCCTGGTAGGCCGCCTCGGCGATCATCCGTTGCACCAGGCCGCGCTCGATCGCCGCCAGCATGCCCCCGGCCTCCTCCACCTGTCGGATCAGATCGCGCGCCTCCGTCTCGATCCGGTCGGTGAGGGCCTCGATGTAGTACGACCCCCCCAGCGGATCGACCGTATTGGCCACGCCGCTTTCGAAGGCCAGGATCTGCTGGGTGCGCAGCGCCAGCAGGGCCGCCTCCTCCGTCGGGAGGGCGAGGGCCTCATCGCGGGCGTTGGTGTGGAGGGACTGCGTGCCGCCGAGGACCGCGGCCAGGGCCTGGAGAGCGACGCGCGCGACGTTGTTGTTGGGCTGCTGGGCGGTAAGCGCCGCGCCCGCGGTCTGCGTATGGAACCGCAGCATCGCCGAGCGGGGATCCTTCGGCCGGAAGCGCTCCTCGATCAGGCGGGCCCACAGCCGGCGCGCCGCGCGGAACTTCGCCACCTCTTCCAGCACGTCCATCTGGGCGGCAAAGAAGAAGGAGAGCGTCGGGGCGAACCGGTCGACGTCCAGCCCGGCCTCCAC
>JACQGZ010000246.1 GCA_016199305.1 Armatimonadota bacterium
ACTAGACCAATACCGCCCAGCCCACCTGCTGCCCCGCCCCCGCCGGGAGAGGATCCAGGCGGCGACCCGCCTCCGGGTGGCGAATCGCCGTTCTCAGGTGAAAACCGCTGTCCGTTGCCTGCTATAGGGATTGTGGCAACCTGCAAACCCACCCCGTAGCCCCTCGGCATGATCCGCCCCCCTTTACTGTCCCAAGAGTGTATGCCCCACTCGGCACAGGGGGCAATCTGTCGAAATACTGATACTTCCTGAGCAAAAAGGAGATGGAGGCGGGCCCCCTGACGGCAGGGAGGCTCTGGGGCCCGCGGGAATATTACCGCCCATGATTGAGACGTGGAGCCTGGGAAAGACCTTTCAGCGGCCTCCCTGGCCGTTTTCTATGGCGTTTCGCCGGCTGCACCGGCCCGTCCGGGCCCTCCACGGCGTCACCCTGAAGGTGGAGCGCGGCGAAATCTTTGGCCTGCTCGGACCCAACGGCGCCGGAAAGACGACGCTGCTGAAGGTCCTGGCCACTCTCCTGCTGCCCTCGGAAGGCGGGGGGAGGGTCAACGGCGCCGACCTCGTCGGTGAGGCGGGGACGGTGCGAAAGGCTATCGGACTGGCGACCGGGGAGGAGCGCGGGGCCTACTGGCGGATCAGCGGGCGGGAAAACCTGGAATTCTTTGCGGGACTGCTGGGGGCGTCTCCCCGGGCCGCCAGCCGGCGGGCCGACGCGGTTCTCGAGATCGTGGATCTGCTTCCCCACGCGCAGGAGCTGGTGGGGCGCTACTCCACCGGGATGCGCCAGCGCCTGGCGCTCGCCCGGGCTCTTTTGGCCGATCCTCCCGTGCTGCTCCTGGACGAGCCGACCCGGAGCCTCGACGTGATGGGGGCCGAGCGGGTGTTGACCGTCATCCAGCGGCTGGCCCGAGAGGGGGGCAAGACCGTGCTGCTGGCGACGCACGCGCTTGGGGAGGCGGCGCGCGTCTGCCACCGTGTGGCCGTCCTCACAGGAGGTGTTGTGCGGGAGATCATCGCCCCCGCCGCCGTCGGAGAGGAGGGGATGGCCGCGCGCTACCGCGCCGTGCTGGAAGTCGTCTATGACGCTGCTCTACCAGCTGTGGGCCTACCTTAGGCGCGACTACCTGCTGGCCAGCGCCTCCCGTCTGGCCTTCCTCTGGCAGGTGGCCAGCGTGGTGTTTGCCGCCCCGACGCTGTATTTCCTGGGGCGGCTGATCCAGCCCGGCGCGTCGCCGCACCTGGCCGCCTTCGGGGGCGACTACTTCGCCTTCGTCATCCTGGGGGTGGCGCTGCTGGGCTTCCTCTCCGCGGGCATGGGCGCCGCGGCGGCGGCGGTGCGCCTCGAGCAGCTGGTCGGCACCTTGGAGACGGTGCTGGTCACCCCCACCCCCCTGCCCACCCTGGGGGTCGGCGCCTCACTGTGGGCCGTGCTCACCGCAACGGGGCAGGCCGTACTTTATCTGTTGCTGGGGGTCCGAATCTTCGGGATGGACGTCACCGGGATGAATCTCCTGAGCGTTCTGGTGATCCTGCTCCTGGCCGCCGCCGCCTACGCGTCGCTGGGGATCTTCTCGGCCGCGTTCGTCCTGTTCTTCAAGTATCCCGACCCGCTGACGAGCGTCTTCGCGGGGGTCTCCGCGTTCCTGGCTGGCGTCTTCTATCCGACTTCGGTCCTGCCTCCGGGGCTGCAGCAGCTCGCCCAGGTCGTCCCGCTGACGCACGCCCTCCGCGGCCTCCGCCTCGCCGTCCTGCAAGGATATGGGCTGGGAGCGCTGCGCCGGGAGGTGATCTTCCTGGCGCTCTTCTCGGCGGTGGCCATCCCGCTGGCCGTGGGAGCGTTCAGAGTGGCGATCGTCCATGCCAGACGCTCCGGCACCCTCGGCGCGTACTGACGCGGCCTCTCCGATTCCGCTCGAGGCGGCGGGACTCCGCGCCCACTATCCCTTCGAGACGGCCTTCCTGCGGATCGTGCGGTTCGCCCCCGATGTGCCGTCTCTCTCACCCGAGGAGTGGGGGCCGGTGGCGCAGCTGGCGCGCCGGGAGCGACTCAGCCCGTTGGCCTTCGCCGCGGTGCGCGAGGCACGCGAGGGGATCGTGCCACCCGGCGTGGCGGAGGCGCTGGAGGCCGCCTGCGGACGGGCGGGCGCCCCCGCGGCGGACCTCTACCGCCAGCTGGCTGAGGTCACCGGGGCCCTGCGCTCGGCGGGGATCGATACGGTGCTCTTAAAGGGGGCCGCCCTCGCTAGGTTCGTCTATCACGATGAGGCGCTCCGTCCTCTCACCGACCTGGACCTGCTGGTGCGCCACAGGGAGATCGACCGGGTCCACGTCACGCTGACCGGGCTGGGCTACGCCATCGTGGGCGGGCGCCCCTCCGAGGCCGATCGCACCTGGCGCCACGGGCGCGCCTACTACGATCCGGAGGGACGACGCGTCCCCGTCGACGTTCACTGGCGCTACGCCGGCTATCCCCACCTGATGGCCGTCGATTACGAGGGGATCTTCGCCCGGACGTCTACCGTGCTGGTGCATGGGCATCCCGCGGGAGTGCCCTCTGCCCCGGACATGATCGTGGCCCTCAGCATCTCTTTCCTGCGCGAACTCTGGTACGGTAAGCCCAGGCTGCTCTACCTGCGAGACATCACGGAGGTGTGCGGTCGCCGGCCGGTGGACTGGGCCCGCCTGCCGCAGATCCAGGTGGAGACGCCGCTCCTGGCTTCGCCGCTCTATCTGTCGTTGGCCGCCGCCGCGGCGCTGCTTGGGGCGCCGGTGCCCCCCGAGGCGCTGGGTGCGCTGCGACCCCGCCGGTGGCCCGCGGTGTCGCAGTTCCTCCTGGCGCGGGTCACCCGGAATGCGATGCGTCAGGAGCGGGCCGTCGCCGCCCTTCTCCAGGTGGCCCTCATGCGCGGGCTCAATGCGGGAACTGCCGATCTGCTGCGCTGGCTGTGGAGGCTGATTGCGGTGCCGCGTCCGCTGGCGCCGAGTCAGCGGCGCTGGCTGCGGCACCTGGCGGGAGGGCGCCTCACCGGCCCGCCGCCGGTGGACTGAGGCGGCGTCAGTCGGAGAAGTTCTGCACGACGATGAGCCCGTAGGGGCCGCCGTCGATGACGCCGATGCCGACCAGGCGATACTCGGGCAACAGCATGTTCTGTCGGTGCCCCGCGCTCGCCATCAACGCCTCGTGCGCCGCGCGCAGATCCTGCGCGTACGCCAGGTTCTCTCCCACCATCCGGACCCGCACGCCCAGGCGCTTGACCCGCTGTTCCGGGGAGCGGCCGTCCCGCGACATGTGGGAGAGGTAACCGAAGGCGAACATGTCCACCCCATGGGCGCGGGCCGCGCGCCGAATGGTGGCGTGCGGCATGAGCGGGGCCAGCCCCGCCGCCACGCGCTCCTGGTTCAGCAGGTTGAGGGCGATCAGTTCCAGGTCCCAGCTGGTCTGGGGCTCGGGCATCCGATAGGGCAGCGGATAGACCAGGGCGCCGTGCTGCCCCGCCACGAGCGGGGTCAGCGGCGTCGAGCCCTGGAGCATGAGAGCGGCCAGGATGAGCAGCAGAGAGGCGGCGCGTCGAATCATCGAGATCCCTCCGGAACGGCTTCCGTGGGCGACAACACAGAACGGCCTGCCCGGCGGTCCGAGCAGGCCGAAAGCGGTGTGCTTCTTCGGCAGCCCCGGCCGACTTACGAACCTTGAAGTCCCGGGGCGTTGCGCCCCCGCCTCACGGCGGGTTTGCCCGTTCGGAAGCCTCTATAGGAACC
>JACQGZ010000256.1 GCA_016199305.1 Armatimonadota bacterium
CCACGACCACGACGATGCTGCCCACGACGATGGCGACGTCCAGCAGGAAGGCCCACCACTTGATCTCGCCCAGCCCCACCAGGGCGACGGTGCGCCCGATCCGGTCGGGCAGCCGGGCGACGATCCCGCCGAAGATGATCAACGAGACGCCGTTGCCGACCCCGTGTTCGGTCATGATCTCCCCCATCCAGGTGAGGAGCATCGTGCCGGCCACCAGGGTGATGACGATCGTCGCCAGTGACAGCGGCCGGCAGGCGGCGCCGGGGAGGCAGTCGATGATGGCGCCCTGGCTGCGGATCAGGTACATCTGCCCGACCCCCTGCAGCATGGCCAGGACGACGGTGAGGTAGCGGGTATAGTAGCCGAGGCGGCGCCGCCCCGCCTCCCCCTCCTCCTGCGCCATTTCCTTCAGACGCGGGAAGACCACCTGCAGCAGGCTCATGATGATCGACGCGGTGATGTAGGGGAAGACGCCGAGGGCGAAGAGCGCGAAGTTGCTGAGCGCGCCGCCGACGAAGAGGTCGAAGAAGGAAAACAGGCTGCCCTGCTGCTGGAAGAGCCGCTGCAGCACGTTGACGTCCACGCCCGGCACCGGCAGGTGCGCGCCCAACCGGTAGAGGACCAGCATCCCCGCGGTGAAGAGGACGCGGCGGCGCAGGTCGGGAATCCGCAGGGGGTTGCTGAGGGAGCGGACCTGCATCATCGCAGCAGTTCCGCCTTTCCCCCGGCCGCCTCGATCGCCGCCTGCGCCCCTTTAGAGAACGCGTGCGCCTTGACCGTCAGCGCCACCGTCAACCGCCCGCCGGCGAGCACCTTCACGCGCCCGCGGCCGATCAGCCCGGCCTCGCGCAGGGCGGCCGGCGTCACTTCCGCGCCGGCCGGGAAGCGCGCCAGGCGCTCGAGGGTGACCTCCTCGGGCCGCCGGCGGGGCGGGCCGCCGGTCATCACGCTCCCGGCGCCGCGCACACCGCGGCGATAGGGCAGCCGTTTCTCCAGCCGCGTCTGCCCGCCTTCAAAGCCGGGGCGGGGGGCTCGCCCCGCGCGCGCCTTCTGCCCCTTGCGCCCGCGGCCCGCGTAGACGCCGGATCCGGACCCCAGTCCGCGGCCGACACGCCGCCGGCGGCGGCGCGCGCCCCGGGCCGCCCGGATGCCCCCTGCCGTCATCAGCGTCCGCGCTGTCGCCTCAACCATCTCCCCGCCCCTACCTCGTCGCCGCGCGCGCCCGCCGCCGGCCGATCAACTCCTCGACCGTCTTGCCGCGGATCGCCGCGACCTCCTCCGGCCGCCGCAGTTCTTGCAGGCCGGTCGCCGTCGCCCGCGCCTGATTGATCGGATTGTTGGACCCCAGGGACTTGGTGAGGATGTCCTTGATCCCGGCCGCCTCCAGCACCGCACGCACCGGGCCGCCGGCGATGACGCCGGTGCCCTCGGAGGCGGGGCGCAACAGGACGCGCGCCGCGCCGAACCGGCCGGTCACCTCGTGCGGGATGGACCCTCCGGCGCGCGGCACCCAGAAGATGTGCTTCTTCGCGTCCTCGACGCCCTTGCGGATGGCGTCCGGCACCTCCGAGGCCTTGCCGAGCCCCACGCCCGCGTACCCGGCCTGGTCCCCGACCACCACCAGCGCGCTGAATTTGAACCGCTTCGCGCCCTTGGTGACCTTGGCAACGCGGTTGATCCAGACCGCCTTCTCCACGGTCAGGTTGAGCGCGTCTGCGTCAATCCGTCCTCCCACGCCTCTGCTCCCGTTCCGCACCATCGCCACCTCTGTGTTAGAACTCCAGCCCGCCCTCGCGGGCTCCATCGGCCAGCGCCTTCACCCGGCCGTGATAGGCATACCCGGCGCGGTCGAAGACCACGCGGGTGATCCCCTTCGCCTGGGCGCGCTGCGCCACCAGGGCGCCGACCATCTTGCTGGCGTCGCTCTTGTGCGCCCCTTTCACCTTCTCCCGCAGTTCGGAGTCCAGCGTCGACGCCGCGGCCAGGGTCTGCCCCCGCGCGTCGTCGATGATCTGCGCGTAGATGTGCGAGACGCTGCGGAAGACGACCAGCCGCGGTCGCTCCGCTGCGCCCACCGTCCGCCGGCGCAGCCGGAGGTGGCGCCGCTGTCTCAGGGCGTTGCGATCCGTTCGCTTCAGCATCGCTGCTCCCTCGCCCGGGGCGGCCCGCTAGGCCTTGCCGGTGACGGTGGCCCGCCCGGCCTTGCCCGGCTTCAACTTGATCCGCTCGCCCGCGTAGCGGATGCCCTTCCCCTTGTAGGGATCCGGCTCCCGCACGGCGCGGATGCGCGCCGCCACCTGGCCCACCCGCTCCCGGTCGATGCCGGTGACGACGATCCGGGTGGGCGCCGGCACGTCGAAGGCGATCCCCTCCGGCGCGGCGATCTCCACGGGATGAGAGTAGCCGACCGACAGGACCAGGGCGTTGCCCTGCTTGGCGGCGCGATAGCCCACCCCCTGGATCTCCAGGTCCACGCGGTAGCCCGCGGTGACCCCGCGCACCATGTTCGCCAGCAGCGCGCGGGTGAGCCCGTGCAGCGCCCGGTGCTGCCGCTGGTCGGTGGCCCGCGCCACGAGGACCGTCTGATCCGCCACGCGGATCTGCACATCCGGATGGAAGGCCCGCTCCAGCTGCCCTTTGGGCCCCTTCACCCAAACCCGGGAGCCGTCGACCTTCACCTCGACGCCCGCGGGGATCGCGACCGGGGCCTTGCCGATGCGTGACATGGTGGGTCTCCTCCTGCCCCGCTACCAGATGTAGGCGAGGATCTCGCCGCCGACGCCCTGGCGGCGGGCCTGCCGGTCGGTCATCACCCCGCGGGAGGTGGACAGGATCGCCACCCCCAGGCCGCCGCGGACGCGCGGGATCTCGGTCCGCCGGCTGTAGATGCGCAGCCCCGGGCGGCTCACCCGCCGGATCCCCGTCAGGATCGGCTCGCGCCGGGCGCCGTAGCGCAGCGTGACGCGCAGGACGCCCTGGGGCCCGCGGTCCAGCCGCTGGACCTCGGTGATGAACCCTTCCTCCTTGAGGAGGCGCGCCACCTCCGCCTTCAGGCGGCTCGCCGGGATCTCCACGTGCTCGTGGCGCGCCGCGCTGGCGTTGCGGATACGGGTGAGCATGTCCGCGATGCTGTCTGTGATCACTCCACCCATGATGTCCTCCTCCAACCCTCCCCCCGCAGTTCGCTGCGCGAACTTGCGGGGACCCCGGGGCACCCCCACGGAGTCACTGCCCCGCTCACCAGCTGGCCTTGACGACGCCGGGGATCTCCCCCCGGTGTGCCAGTTCGCGCAGGCAGATGCGGCAGAGGCCGAACCGGCGGAAGACCGCCCGCGGCCGGCCGCAGCGCAGGCAGCGCGTGTAGGCCCGCACCTTGAACTTGGGCTTCCGTCCCCACTTCTCCAGCAGCGCCTTCTTGGCCATGATCCCTCCTCAACCCCCACTGATCCCTCGACCCACCCTCGCCATCATGCTGGGACGGGTTCGCGCAGCGGCAGGCCGAGGAGCCGCAGCAGCTCCCGCGCCTCCTCGTCCGTGCGCGCCGTGGTCACGATCGTGATGTCCATCCCCCGGATCTTGTCCACGCGATCGTAGTCGATCTCCGGAAAGATCAGCTGCTCCTTGATCCCGATGTTCAGGTTCCCGCGCGTGTCGAAGGCCCGCTCGGAGATGCCCTTGAAGTCCTTGATCCGCGGCAGGGCGACGCTAAACAGTTTGTCCAGGAACTCGTACATGCGGTCTCCGCGCAGCGTCACCTTGGCGCCGATGGGCACCCCCGCCCGCAGCTTGAACGCGGCGATGGACTTGCGCGCCCGGGTGACGAGCGGCCGCTGTCCCGTGATCACGGTCAGCTCCTCCACCGCCTTGTCGATCTGCCGGGGATCGGAGACGGCCTCGCCGACGCGCACGTTCAGCACGAGCTTCTCGACGCGCGGCACCTCCATCACGTTGCGGTACCGGAACCGCTCGCGGAGCTTGCCCACGACCTCCCGCTGATATCGCTCTCGCAACCGTGCCGTCATCGCCGCGCTCCTCGTCGCTCGCTCGTCAGCCAATCTGCTCGCCGCAGTTGCGGCAGACGCGTACCTTGGTCCCATCGGGCAGGTGGTCGTGCCCGAAGCGTACCGCCTCCCCGCACTTGCCGCAGACCAGCATCACTTTGCTGGCGGAGATCTGCGCTTCCTTCTGCACGATCCCGCCCTGCGGCAGTTTCGGCGTGGGCTTGGCGTGGCGCTTCACCACGTGCACGCCCTCGACGATCAGGCGACCGCGCCGGGGGAAGACGCGCAGGACCTTGCCGCGCTTCCCACGGTTGCGGCCGGCGATCACCTCCACGGTGTCGCCCTTGCGCACATGCACCGGCTGCCGCGCCACCGCCATCACCTACAGCACCTCCGGGGCCAGCGAGATAATCTTCATGAACTGCCGCTCTCGCAGCTCGCGCGCCACAGGGCCGAAGATCCGCGTCCCGCGCGGGTTCTGGCCGTCGGGCGTGAGCAGGACGGCGGCGTTGTCATCGAACCGGATGTAGGAGCCGTCGGAGCGACGCAGCTCCTTGTGCGTCCGCACCACGACCGCCTTGACGATCTCGCCCTTCTTGACCGCGCTGTTCGGGATGGCCTGCTTGACGGTGCCCACCACGATGTCTCCTA
>JACQGZ010000257.1 GCA_016199305.1 Armatimonadota bacterium
AGGTTCGTCAGCCCGACGCTCAGATTGATCTGCCCGGCCATGGATCGAAGCGCGGCCGCATCGCGGACCCGCGTCAGCAGCGCCATCGCCCCCACCACACCGGAGAGCTGCACCTTCGGGCCCGGGGACTCCTCGCCGGCGGCCGGGCCGTCCGTGGGGCCGTTCTCCGGCTGCACCATCGTGATCCGCCGCGGCAGGAGCAGCAGGCCGACCAGCAGGTTCGCAAAGGGACCGGCCAGCAGCACCGGCGCCCGGCGCTGCGGCGGCAACGCGTCCATGTCGATCGCCGCGAAGCCGCCCAGCAGGAGCGGGCGGAGGCTGATCGTCGTGCCGTTGAACCGCCGGGAGAACAGGCGGGGACCAAAGCCGACGGCGACCTCCTTGACGGGCGCCCCCACCCGCCACGCCGCCAGGGCGTGGGCGAGTTCATGCACCAGCACGGTGCCCGCCAGCACGCCGACGGCCCGCACCCATCGCGTCCAGGAAGCGCTCATGCTCCTGTGATTTCCTCCTTGATGATCGTGGCCACCGCGGCCAGCCGGTCGCCCTCTCCCAGCCGCTTCACCCGCACGCCCTGCGCGGCGCGCCCCAGGATGGGAATGTCCTTCACCGGCGTGCGCAGGACCTGTCCGCGGCCCGAGATGATCAGCACCTCATCATCGGCATTCACCGTGCGCACCGCGACCACCTGGCCGGTGCGGGTAGTCACCTTCAGGTTGATCACGCCCATCCCGCCACGGTGCTTCGCGGGGTATTGGGCGAAGCGGGTGCGCTTTCCGTACCCCTGCCCGGTGAGGGTGAGGAGAGCTTCCCCCTCCCGCGTGTCCGCCAGGCCGACGACGCCGTCTCCCGCGCGCAGCCGGATGCCCCGCACGCCGCGTGCGGTCCGTCCCATCTGGCGCACCTGGCCGGCCTTGAAGCGCATGGCCCGCCCCAGCCGCGTGGCCAGCACGACCTCGGTGTCCGTCTGGATGAACCGCACCCCCACGAGCTCATCCTTTCCGGAGAAGGTGATGGCGAAAATCCCCGCGCGCTTCGCGTTGAGGAACTCGATCAGGCCGGTCTTCTTCACCCAGCCGCTGCGCGTGGCCATGAAGAGGTGACCGTCCTCCTCGAAAGAGCGCAGCGGGATGATCGCCGTCACGCGCTCGCCCTGGGCGATCGTGATCAGGTTGACCAGGGCGATCCCCCGGGCGGCGCGCCCGCCTTCCGAGATTTCGTGCGCCTTGATCCGGTACACCTTGCCCTTGTTGGTAAAAATCAGCAGGAAGGCGTGGTTGGTCGTGACGACCAGGTGCTCGACCACGTCCTCCTCCCGCGGCGTCGCGCCGACGACGCCGCGCCCGCCGCGGCGCTGCAGGCGGTACGATTCCAGCGGCAGCCGCTTGATGTAGTTGTTACGCGTCAGGGTGATGACGACGTCGACGTCGGGGATGAGGTCCTCCGCCTCGAACGCCTCCGCCTCCTTGCCGACGACGCGGGTGCGCCGTGTGCCGGCGTACCGTTCCTTGATCGCCAGCAGGTCCTCGCGGATGGCGGCCATGATCAGCCGGGGCCGCGGCGATTCGGCGTCCGCCAGCATCTCGCGGTAGCGGGCGATCTCCTTGAGCAGCGCCTTGTACTCCTCCTCCACCTTCTCCCGCTCCAGGGCGGTGAGCCGCTGCAGGCGCAGGTCCAGGATGGCGTTGGCCTGCTCCTCGCTCAGTTTGAACGACTTCATCAGCCCCGTCCGCGCCGCGCTCACGTCCTTGGCCTTGCGGATCAGCGCGATCACCTCATCGAGGTGCTGCAGCGCCGTCTTCAGGCCTTCCAGGACGTGCGCGCGCGCCTCCGCCCGGGCCAGATCGTACTTCGTGCGGCGGATGACCACGGCGCGGCGGTGCGCCAGATAGTGCTCCAGGAGCTCCTTCAGGGTGAGGGTGCGCGGCACCCCGTCCACCAGCGCCAGCATGATCACCCCGAAGGTCGTCTGCAGCTGCGTGTGCTTGAAGAGCTGGTTGCGCACGATCTGGGGGTTGACGTCCCGGCGCAGCTCGATGACGATGCGCATCCCCCGGCGGTCGGACTCGTCCCGCAGGTCCGACACGCCGTTCAGGTTGCGGCCTCGCACCAGCTCGGCCACGCGCTGGACGAGGGCGGCCTTGTTCACCTGGAAGGGCAATTCCGTCACCACGATGGCGGTCTTCCCGCCGCGCAGCTCCTCGATCTCCAGCTTCGCCCGCACGCTGATGCTGCCGCGGCCGGTGGTGTAGGCGGAGCGGATGCCCTCCCGCCCCAGGATCAACCCGCCGGTGGGGAAGTCCGGCCCCTTGACGATTTTCAGCAGGTCCTCTGCCGCAAGGGCCGGGGCATCGATCAGCGCCACCAGGGCGTCGGTGATCTCCCCCAGGTTGTGCGGGGGGATGTTGGTGGCCATACCCACGGCGATCCCGCTGGCGCCGTTCATCAGCAGGTTGGGGATGCGCGCCGGCAGGACCACCGGCTCGCGCATGGACTCGTCGAAGTTGGGGACGAAGTCGACGGTCTCCCTGTCAATGTCCGCCAGCATCTCCATGGCCAGGCGGGAGAGGCGGGCCTCCGTGTACCGCTGCGCCCCTGGCGGATCTCCATCGATGCTGCCGAAGTTGCCCTGCGGATCGACCAGGGGGTAACGGAAGGACCAGTCCTGCGCCATCCGCACCAGCGCCTCGTAGATGGGGACGTCGCCGTGGGGATGGTAGCGCCCCATCACATCGCCGACGATGCGGGCGCTCTTCTTGTGGGGCGTCTCCGCCCGTACGCCCAACTCGGACATGCCGTAGAGGATGCGCCGCTGCACCGGTTTCAGCCCGTCCCGCGCATCCGGGAGGG
>JACQGZ010000036.1 GCA_016199305.1 Armatimonadota bacterium
CTATGAGCGCACGAAGAGCCTGGTGCCAGCCATCACGGTCCACGCGGTGAATAACGTCATCGCCGTGCTGGCCCAACTGTACGGCTGGAACATCTAGAAAGTCACTGCTCCTGGATGGTCGGGACCCCGATGATGTGGAAGCCGCTGTCCACGAAGATCGTGTTACCGGTGACCGCGCGGGCGAGGTCGCTGGCCAGGAAGACCGCCACATCGCCGACCTCCTCCTGCGTGATGTTGCGCCGCAGCGGGGAGATCTCTGCGGTCAGATCCCGCAGCCTGGAGATCCCCTTCACCGCGCTGCCGGCCAGGGTCTTCAGCGGCCCGGCCGAGATGGCGTTCACCCGGATCTGGCGCGGGCCCAGTTCGGCCGCCAGATAGCGCACTTCTGCCTCCAGGGCGGCCTTGGCCACGGCCATGGCGTTGTAGCCGGAGACCACCCGTTCGACCGCGTTGTAGGTCAGGGTGAGGATGCTGCCCCCGCCGTCCTGGACCATGAGCGGCGCGGCGTGGCGCGCCGCGGCGATGAGGGAATAGGCGCTCACATCGAGCGCCAGCGCATAGCCGGCGCGCGACATCTCGTGGAAGGGACGGGTGAGGTCTTCCCGATCGGCGAAGGCGATGCAGTGGACGAGTGTGTCCAGCCGGCCCCACCGATCGGCGAGTGCCGCGAAGCACGCCCCCAGCTGTTCATCCGACTGCACATCGCAGGGGAAGGTCGCAAAGGCCCCTCGGCCCCCGATCCCATCGAGTAACTCGTCCAGGTTCTCCTTGAGCCGGTCGTTCTGGTAGGTGAAGGCCAGTTCCGCGCCTTCCCGGTGGAAGGCGGCGGCAATTCCCCAGGCGATGCTGCGTTTGTTGGCGACGCCCATGATCAGGGCGCGCTTGCCCTCAAGCAGCACTAGGACCACCTTCTTTCAGGAAGGCTGCGTTCGAGAAGGGCTTCCTCGGCCGCGGGCGCCGCGGTCAGCTCAGCGGTAGACCGCTGCGGGCAGCAGGAGCTTGCCGCGCGCGCCCAGGTAGTCGACCAGGATCGCGTAGGGATCGAACCCGACGACGCGGACGGCGTCGCTGACGAAGTTCGACAGGACGTTGATGTCGTAGAAAATAACCTGTCCATCGCGATCGTTGACCAGATATTCGACGCCGCCCAGGTCGAATCCGGCCGCGCGGGCGATCGCCAGCACGTTCCGGATGACGTCGTCGGGGGGCGTGTACCCTTCCACCCTCAGGGCGACCTTGGGGAGATCGACCGGGCAGAGATCGGCCGGGAGGGCAGCCGCGGCGGCGGCGCCGTCCGGCTGGCAGATGTCGGCGGGGCAGAGATTGAACCCGGCCTCGAAGTTTGGGTAGACCTTGATCGCGTAGAGGAAACGGCCATCCAGGACTTCGACCCGGACGATGTGACCGTCCCGCGCCGGCAGAAACTCCTGCACCAGCGCCGTGCGGTCGATGCCGAGATCGATCGCGCCGTCTGCGGCGGCGGTCCGCAGGGCTTCCGGCGTGTCGAACCGTTGGATCCCCGCCCCACTGCCCCCGATGTTGGGTTTGACGATCACCGGGAAGGTGAAGCCTTCGGCGGCCGCCGGGGCCTGGGACGTGTGGTTGATCACCCGCGTGCGCGGGGCAGGCAGTCCGAGGCGTCCCAGCAGCAGAAGTTGGGCGACCTTGGATGTCTCGAGCGCGAAGGCGCCGGCCCCGTTCACCACGTCCACGCCGGCGTCCTCGAGGTAGCGCAGGAACTCGCCGGCATAGGCGATCGCCTGGCCGTGGCCGCGCAGGTAGGCGGAGGGGCTCATCCGGTTGAGGACGATGGTCCAGGGGACCTCCGCGGAGGCCGGGTCGAACCCGTGCGCGCTGAGGTCGATCCGGTCGTAGGCGATCCCCCGGCGGTCCAGCTCCGCAAAGAGCGGGGCGAACCACTCGGGATGTTCATAGACAATGCCCAGGCGAGGCTCGGCGGCCTTCATCTTCGTCCTCCAGATCTGGAATTTTAGAGGGTCAGGCGGAGAGGCGGAGGCAGACTACCCCCGCCGAGGACAGATGCACTCGCGCGGGCGAGACGTGCGGTCGATCAAGACGCCCATGTGTGAGGATCACACTACCATGCGGACCTCTCCGAGGCAAGGGCGTGCGCCGTGTCCAATCCATCGCGTGCTATTCTGGAATTGTGGCCGCGCCGCATCTCCTGATTGGGACGTCGGACGGGCTTTTTGAACTCCGCGCCAGTGAGAGGCACACGCTGGCCGGGCAGCCCGTCACCGCGCTCGCCGTGCGGGACGCCGTCGCGTGGGCGATCCTGAACGGCCGCGAGATCCGGCGCTCCGAGGGCAACACGGCGTGGCATGTTGTCGCGCAGGTTGAAGCGCGGAAGGCCAACTGTCTCCTGCCGACGGATTCGGGTCTGTTCGTCGGCACGTCCGAGGCGCATCTTCTGCGGTTGCGAGACGGGGGCCTCGAATCGGTGAATTCCTTCGACCGTATTGAGGGCCGTGATGAGTGGTTCACGCCCTGGGGCGGTCCGCCGGCCACCCGCTCCCTCTCCGCGGGCCCTACCGGAACCCTCTATGCCAACATCCACGTCGGCCGTGTAGCGCGCTCCACGGACGGCGGCTCGACCTGGCGGCCGACGATGGACATCGGGGCGGACGTCCACCAGGTGCTGGCCCATCCGGCGGATGCGGCGCTGGTCTTGGCGGCCTCGGCCGTCGGGCTGGGGATCAGCAGCGATGGGGGCGCCACCTGGACCTTCCGGCGGGCGGGATTACACGCCACCTACCAG
>JACQGZ010000258.1 GCA_016199305.1 Armatimonadota bacterium
GGCGGTCATGCCAGTTGATCGCGTCCACCGGGTAGTCGGTGACAAGGTCGAACATGATGCTCCGGCCGTGCACGTGGAGCAGACGGAACTCCGCGAGGGCCGCGGCGTCCAGCACCTGCAGGTCGTAGGGCCGGCCGAACTCCTCGTACGCCTCCTCGCTTAGATACTCCGTGCTCGCGCACTGCGTGGCGAAGAAGATCCCGTCGGCGCCCGCGTTCAGCCCCTCGACGGCAAACCGCTGCGTCACGTCCGTAATGATGGCCAGCCCCTGGTGCACCGCCTCCGGCGCCTCCTCGAGGTAGCGCAACAGGGCCTGGTCGCCGCAGAGGGTGCGCCCGATCGTCAACGGGCTGAAGATCGTGCTCAGGATGATGTCCTCCGGCAGTTCCTGGCGGATCAGGTGAAGGGCGTGCAGTTCCCGGCCGTAGACCCCGGCGGTGACGTCGAGGGCGCGCAGCGCGCCCCAGTCGGCGCGCTTCTTGATCGGGCGATCGGCGTAGTGGCGGGTGCCCTCCCGGTTGGCGCGGTACCCGGCGCGCAGCCCCCAGTCGTCGCCGTAGTAACCGCTGGCCGGCGTGACCTTGAGGAAGTCCCAGTCAAAGGCGCGGAGAAAAGCGACGTGCGCCGCGGCCAGACTCTCGGCCCGGCCGTCTTCCTGCGGGAAGTGGCGCCACAGCGCCACCGGCGGCCGGTCAACCTCGCCCCCGCCGATGACCGCATGCAACCGTTCGCGTTTCGTCATCACGCTGGGGAGGGGGCGACCGAGACCATCCCGCTATGAGGACGCCCGCTGCCCGTAGCGGCGGCGCATGTAGTTGAGCACTTCCCGGTCGACCAGGTCGTCGTCGCGCCACCGCTCCTCAAGGTTTTCGACGCTGCAGAACCGGCGAAACGCATCCCTGGTCGCTTCGTCATACGCGTCGGTCACTTCTCCCCGATAGAAGCCGAGCCGACTCAGGATCTCCTTGACTTCGGCGACGATGTTGCCGGCCAGGCGCGTGACGGCGCGCTCGCCGCCCGCAAAGTAGAGGTGGTGGAGGTCGAGGAGTTTGCGTAGCTCCACGATCGGCGTCGGATGGTCGTCCACGCGCAGGTCGATGTAGCGGTCGAGATACCCTCCGTAGGATCCCTTCTCCTTGACGACCAGCAGCGCCGCGGACTGCTGCCCCCGGCTGTCGCCTCCCGCGCGCTGTCCCGCCTCCAGGGCGGCGACCAGGCGCTCCGGCAGCGGCCCCTCGGCGCGCAGGAAGGTATCGGCCATCGCCTCCACGACCGGCGGTCCGGCCAGGATGTTCCCCTGACAGGTGAAGCCGTCGCCGCTGCGGTGCCCCGCCCAGTGGAGACACTCCTGTCCCGTCCACGCCGCGGCCCGGCCGTGCGCGTCCACGACCCCCAGCTGGCGGTGCTCCCTCCCCTCGTCGGCGCCGGTCAGCTGCTCCACGACCTCGTCCGCCGCGACGCCGCCTTCCAGCAGGCGCAGCCCCTCCGGTCCGAAACTCAGGTTGGCCCAGGCCTGGGTGGCCACGCCGCCAACCCCCGCCCGCGCCCAGGGCACCACCGCGCCCACCGCCAGGAACTTGCTGGCGACGGCGACGCCGATCTCGGCGGTCTGCCGGTCCAGGGCGACGATGGAAAGGGTGCTGATGGGATATCTGCTCATGCTGGCCGCTGGCCTGAGTCTTGTTTGCTACCCACCGGTGCGGTGTCTTGGTCTTCGCCTCCGCCTCCATCCCTCCTCCGCCATCGGGTAGAGTCACCAGGCTAATCGTAGTGACTTCGTGGGTCATTCGGGCTTCGGGGTGTCGTGGACGCGGAAAGTTACAAACTTCGTCTGGTCTCCCAGTTCCCCGACGATGCGATATCCGCCGGGAGCGGGGAACTGCATGTCCACATTGATGGCAAGGACTGCACGCTGGGGAGATCCCGGTGTCAGCCCGGCTGGGCGTCCCATCGTCAGGTCGGCATCCATCTTTGCCAGTTCCTTGCCATCATCCGTTTCGAGATGGAGCACCAGATGGTGGGGGCGGTTCGTTTCATCCCATTGAACAAGTACTGCCACGCCGATTCCGAAGTGGGAGATCGGTGGGTGGCCACCGGCAAGCGTCCCGCGCCAGTGGTCAGTCCAGCATCCTCCCATCAAGTACAGCAATCCGTCTCGGGCCTCAGCGTGGTTGGCCAGAACAATGAACTCGATCTCCGGCATGGGCGCCCTCCTTGACTCTGTGTCATACAGAAGTATACTTGTGTATGACGAAGGGTGTCAAGCATGGCTCCTAGGCGCCATCCCGACCGCGGCGGAACGATTTGGGTAATCTGTATCCGTGAGGTTGAAGGTCAGCCAGGTTTATGGAGGGCGATCACAGGATGGCGAGGCGACGACGTCGAGGTAGGATGGTATCGGAGGCGAAGGTGAGCCCTATGCAGAGCGAGAGGGAACTAGCGGCCGAAGTGCATGCCCATCGGCATGATCCAGAGGAGTGGAGCGAGCAACCGGCTGATATCGAGACGCGGCCGGTTCGGACGGCCGTAGTCTCCTTCCGGTTGCCCACGGCTGAATTTCTGGCTCTCAACCGGGCAGCGAACCAGGCTGGTGATTCACTGTCTCAGTTCATCAGGAAGGCCATCGCGCTAAAAATGTCCGGTGCTCCTAGCCCCCCACTCATTGATGTCAGCGCCGGGGCTTATCGGATGACGCTCCATTCTCATTTCAACATTGCGCCACGAACAGACAACCCGCTTCCGCTAGAGGGGGATCTCGTTCGGAGGAAGTGAGATAGTTCTTAACCGACGATCAATGAGTCCAGATTCTTCGGGTACGGGGTCAGTATCTCGCACCCGTCCGCGGTGACGACGATCGTATCGGAGTGGCGGAAGCCGCCCACACCGGGGATATAGATGCCGGGCTCGACCGACATCACCATGCCCGGCACCAGGGCCGTCTCGTCGCCTGGGGCAAAGAAGGGCAGTTCGTGATAGTCGATGCCGATGCCGTGGCCGGTGCGGTGAATGAAGGCGGCGCCCAGTCCGGCCTCTTCGATCACCCCGCGCGCCGCCTGGTCCACCTCCCGGCAGGGCACGCCGGGGCGGATGGTGGCGATCGCGGCCTCCTGCGCGCGCAGCATGATCTCGAAGAGACGGCGCTGCTCGGGTCCTGCCCGCTCTACGAAGATGGTGCGTTCGTCCTCGCTGTAGTAGCCGTTGACCGCGCACCCCGTGCCGTGGATGACGATGTCGCCAGCCCGCAGCTGCCGGCCACTGGGGATGGAGTGGGGCAGCACGGTCTTCTCCCCGGAGACCGGCCGCGATCCCGCGGAGACCTCGTCCTCGGGGTAGCGCTTCGCCGCCTCCCTCAGCATCGCCGCGTTCCCTTCCGCCATGATGGCCACCTCGGCCGTGCCCGCGGTGCTGGCATCCACCTCCACCGCCATCCCCACCTCGGCCAGGGCGCATCCTTTGCGGATCAGCGCCAGTTCTTCTTCCTCCTTGGCCATGCGCTGCTTCTCGACGATCCCTCCGGCGGGTTCCAATCCGCGGCCGAGGGATTCGCGGAGATAGGCGTGCCCTTCGAAGGTCAGCCCCGACGGTTCGAAGCCGACCGCCTTCGTGACGCCCTGCGCCTGAAGCACCTCCACCGCCAGGTCGAGCGCTAGATGCAGGGGGGACTTGCCGCCGTACCCGCCCAGCCCGGCGTCCGAGTAGGTGCGGATGTCCGGCACGCGCGATCGGGCCTGGGCGTGGGTGGCCTCCAGTTCCGGGATGATCAGGACAGGCGGCTCGGTGAGGGCGAGGATCACCGGGCGGCTGTAGGTCACGGCCCGAAACCCGGTCAGGTAGTAGGAGTTGGCCGGCGTGGAGACCAGCAGCGCCTTGAGGTTGCGCTGGACGACGGCACTGCGCGCGGCGTCGAGACGGTCGGCCACAGGCGGTCTCTTTCGGCCACCGCCGGCCGTCTACCTTTCACCGCTACCTTTCGCGGCGCCCGGCCGGCGCGTCAGAGGAGGCGTTTGAAATGCTGCATATAGGACCGAAAACCCAGGCTCTCCCAGAGGCTGATGGCCTCCGCGTTGTTGGTGGCGACGGTCAGTTCGACGGTGGCCACCTGCTCCTCGCGCAGCCAGGCGAGGAGGTCCTGCACCAGGCGGCGGGCGATGCCTTGCCGGCGGTAGTCCGGGTGGGTGAAGACATCCTGGATGAAGCCACGGCGGCGCTCGGCGAAGAACGGGGGCAGGAGGGTGATCCGCGCGACACCGTATCCGACGAGCCGGTCGCGCGCCCGGGCCACCAGCACCCGCGCGTCCTGCCGATCGAGCACGGTGGCGAGGTACCCGGCATAGGCGGCCCGCCACCCCGCCGAGGGGGTGAACGCCGGGTCTAACCGGGTGTGATAGGCGGCCA
>JACQGZ010000260.1 GCA_016199305.1 Armatimonadota bacterium
ACCAGAACCTGGTGCGCTCCGTCGATGCCGGGGCGCCGGCGAGCGTCCACCTCACCGACTGCCCGGCGCCCGATCCGGCCTGGATGGACGCTGAACTCGAGGAACTGGTGGCGGCGGCGCGCCGGCTGGTCTCCCTGGGCCGGGCCGCGCGCAACAAGGTGAAGATCCGCACCCGCCAGCCCCTGCCCGAGGTGCTGGCCGTCACCCGCAGCACAGACCTGGCGCGGCAGGCCGAGATGCTCGACCACGTCCGCGACGAGTTGAACGTCAAGCAGGTGCGATTCATCTCGGACGCGGGCCCCTACGTGCGGTACGACATCAAGCCGCGCTTCGACCGCCTGGGCCCGAAGTACGGCAAGGATGTCCAGGCGATTGCGCGCGCGGTGACCGGGATGGATCCGCTGAGCGTGATCAAGGCGCTGGAGGGAGGCGGCGACCTCACGATGATGATTCCTGGGCGTCCCGACGGCGGCACCGTCGTCCTCACCCGGGAGGAGGTCGAGGTGCGCATGCACACCGAGGCCGGATACGCCGCCGAGGGCATGGCCGGGGAGTTCGCCATCCTGGACACGCAGGTGAGTCCGGACCTCGAGCGCGAGGGACGCGCGCGAGAACTGGTCCATCACCTCCAGCAGCTGCGCAAGGACGCAGGGCTCGACCTGGCCGACCGGATCGTGCTGTTCGTAGAAGGGGAGGGGCTCGAGGAGCTGCTGGCCGAGCACGGCGACTACCTCCTGCGCGAGACCCTAGGCGTGGATCTGCGGCGGGAGGTGCCGGCGACCCTGACGGCGCGGGAGGTGCGGCTGGACGGCGCGGCCGCCCGCATCGCGCTGCGAAAGGCCGACGCGTGAAGAGGTGACCCCGCCGCCGGGGGCCGCTACAATGAGGGCCGTGCATCGGACCATCGGCGTCATCGGCGGCATGGGTCCTTGGGCCACGCTGGACTTCTTTGAGAAGGTCCTTCGGCTGACCCCGGCCCGCCGCGATCAGGAGCACCTGCGCCTGATCATCGACAACAACCCCAAAATCCCCGACCGCGGTCCCGCCATCCTGGGGGAGGGGGGAGAGGATCCCACTCCCGCGCTGGTGGCCACCGCCCGCACCGTGGAGGCCGCGGGGGCCGACCTGATCGTGATCCCCTGCAACACCGCCCACTTCTTCTACGAGCCGATCCGGCGGGCGGTGCGGGTGCCCGTCCTGCACATCATGGAGGAGGTAGCCCGCGCCGCTGCGCAGCGCCTGCCGGCCCTCCGGCGCGTGGGGCTGCTGGGCACCCGGGCGACCGTAGCCACTGGCCTCTATCAGAAGGCCTTCCGGCCGCAGGGCGTCGAGGTGCTGGCCCCGGACACCGCCGGCCAGGCGGTCATCGACCGGCTCATCTACGCCATCAAGGCCGGCGAGGCGGGAGAGGCCCTGCGGGCGGAGGGAGCCGCCGTCGGACGCCGCCTGGGGGAGGCCGGGGCCGGGGCGGTGGTCCTGGGCTGCACCGAGCTTCCTCTGGTGCTGGGCGAACACAACCTGGGGCTTCCCGTGTTCGACTCCAACCTGATCCTCGCCCAGGCCGCCGTGCGCCTGGCGACCTCCCCGCAGCCCCTGCCGCGGGAGGTCGGCGCCTGACCCCTCTTGCGCTGCCCGAGGCGCTTGGCTAAGATGAGCGGAGATTTGGGTCCAAACCAGAGTGTAACGAGCAACTTACGCCTCTGTAGAGGCTTCTTGGCCATTTGGAGGAGTATCAATGGCGAGTAAGGTGAAGGTCAGAAAGGCCAGGGGAAGGTCGTCGGCCTCGGTCCAGCCGGCCGGCCGCCAGGCCCCCGGGCGTTCCGCGCCCCGGTCCGGGCGTACCCCTTCCCGCCTGCGAATGAGGATTGCCGCCCCCGCCCGCCAGGAGCGTGAGGGGCGGGTGGCCCTCCAGGCGCGATTCAAGCGGGTCACGGCCAAGCCAATGGGCAAGCGAGACCAGAAGGAATTCCGGCGCCTCCTTGAAGACGAGCGGGACCGCCTGACGGAGGAACTGGAGGCGCTCGAGGAGCACACCCCCGAGGTGGAGCACCAGGTGGGGATGGATCTCGGGGGATCCTACGACGAGGATTTCGCCGACGTGGCGGGCGACACGTTCGAGCGGGAGAAGGGCTTCGCCATCGAGTCGAGCGTGCAGGCCCTCCTCACACAGGTGGAGGAGGCGCTGGCCCGGCTGGATAAGGGAAGGTACGGCATCTGCGAGAACTGCGGCCGTGCCATCCACCCGGCGCGTCTGAAGGCCATCCCCTACGCCAAACTGTGCATTGATTGCAAGTCCCGCGAAGAGCGAGCCAACGGCATCGGCCGCTGATCAATCGGAGCACGCGCGCCCCGCGCGTCTGCCGCAGGCCGGCCGGGTCTGTGGGCGGGTCTGCGCGTGCTGACGGTTCTGCTGGCCCTGCTCATCGCCGGCGCGGACCAGATCGGCAAAGCCTTGATCGTGCGCGCCCTGCCGGTGGGCGGCAGCGTCACCGTCATCCCCGGCGTACTCTCGCTCACCCACGTGCAGAACACCGGGATCGCGTTTGGGCTGCTGCGCGGGCTGCCGCTGCCGGTCCTCCTCCTGGCCGCCTTGACCGTCGTTTTTCTCCTCATCTACAATTGGACGCGCCCGGGAGGCGGCGGGCCGCGTGATCTGGCCGGCCGCGCCGCGCTCGGGTGCCTGCTGGGGGGCGCGGCGGGCAATCTGGTCGACCGCGTCCGTCTCGGCTACGTCATCGACTATCTGGACCTCCACGTCTGGCCCGTCTTCAACCTGGCCGACGCCGCCGTCGTCTTCGGCGGCGTGCTGCTGCTGGTGGCGGCGGTCCGGCAGCGACCCTCTCGCGGGGATCCCCGCCGCGCCGCCAGGAGGTGAGGGATGAGCCCGGTCCTTTTCCGTATCGGCCCGCTGCCGATCTCCTCGTTTGGTCTCTTTTTGCTCCTGGCCTTCTGGCTGGGGATCAGCATGGCCCGCCGGCGCAGCCCCGCGCTGGGGATCGATGCCAACGCCATGCTGGATCTGGCGCTGTACATGATCATCGCTGGCATCGTCGGCGGCCGGATCGGATACGTGCTGGTCAACCTGGCCACCTTCACCAAAGCCCCCATTACGATCATCACCATCTGGCGGGACGCCGGTCTGACCTTCTACGGCGCGGTGGCCGGCGGGGCGCTGGTCGCCTGGCTCTATGCCCGCTCGCGCCGCATCTCCACGGCGCGCCTGCTGGATGTGACCGCGCCCGGGCTGGCGGCCGGGTATGCCGTGGCGATGGTCGGCGCGCTGCTGCACGGGCTCTTCCGCGGCAAACCCTCGGGGGTGCCCTGGCACATCATGCTGCAGAATGACATCGAGGCCCGCCATCCCACACAGATCTACCTGCTGATTGCCGCACTGGGCATCTACCTGGTGCTGCGCCGTCAGCGGGAGGCGGCGCCCGGCGTGGCCATCCTGACCTTCCTCTTCCTGCATGCGGTCAGCCGGTTCGTGGTGGAGTTCTTTGTGGAGAGCCCGCTCGTCCTCGGGCCCCTGACGCTGGCCCAGGCCGCCGCCGTCGTGGTGGGAGTGCTCAGCCTGGCGGGACTGCTCCTCCTCCCGCGCCGGTTCACCGGGCTTCCGGCCGAGGCGGGATGGGCCCCGGGCCCCTCGCCGGTAGACCCGCCCGCCGCGCCGCCCTCCGCCTGAGCGCGGCGCATTGACCGAACGCAAGCGTCTGGCCGTCGACGCCGCGCATGATGGAGCGCGGCTCGACGTCTTCCTGGCCGCCCGCCTGCCCGCGCTCTCGCGCTCCCGCCTGCACAGCCTGATCGCCGCCGGCCACGTGCGCGTCGCGGGGGAGGCGCGCAAACCCGCGGCGCGGGTCCACCGCGGGCAAGAGGTGACGGTGGAGATTCCCGACGTCTCCCCCGCCGGAGTGGCCGCGGAGCCGATCACGCTCGACGTGCGCTACGAAGACCACGACCTGCTGGTGGTGAACAAGCCCGTCGATCTCCCGGTCCACCCCGGACCGGGCCATCCCGGGGGCACCCTGGTCAACGCCCTCCTGGCGCGCGTGCCGGACCTGGCCGGGGTGGGCGCTGTGCTGCGTCCGGGCATCGTGCACCGTCTGGACAAGGACACCTCCGGGCTGCTCGCGGTGGCCAAGACGGAGCCGGCGCTGCGGGCGCTGCAGGCGGCGATCAAAGCC
>JACQGZ010000291.1 GCA_016199305.1 Armatimonadota bacterium
GTCCAGGCCTTCGCGGAGACGCGCCAGCGCTCGTCGCCGCGCACGGTCAAATGCCTTCCGTTCGCGAATCAGCGCCTCCAGGCGGTCAGTAAGCAGGGCGCTGAGCGAGCGGCCCTCCTCCGCGGCAAGCACGCGGGCTTCGCGCAAAAGATCGGCATCAAGCTTGAGCGTGACATTCGTCTTCATAGTTCAGGCCCTCAAGCACTGAATTCCGTGCAGCACCATTTTACGTGCTAGCGCCCCGCACCGTCAAGCGAACGGGATGGACGCCACCCACAAGACATCCTTTTCTTAGCCCCTCGACTTAGAGCAAACGCCCGTCTGAGAGCAGCAGTGTCGGAAACTCGGTTTTGAAGGGCCGCCACCCGTGCTCTCGAAATCGTTGGTCATGAACCTCCGCGTGGCCACGTTCAATCTCCATGGGACGCAGCGGCGGTGGCAGGACCGGCGTGAGTTGATCGTGCAGCAACTGGTTGAGCTACACCCGGACATCCTGTGTTTGAACGAGATCTCTGTCCTCGGCGACACGGGGCGGTGGTTGTGGCGTCGAGCGCTCGACTTCGGCCTCCGCTACCACTATCACCAGGACAACACTCCCGGATATTACTGGGCTGCTGATGCGAATGCGATCTTAACCGGATTCCCTGTCGTTGAGACCGGACATTTCGATTACTATTCGGGCGGCCGGCACGCTCAGGTCGCGCGGCTGCATCTCGACGGCCGGCTGGTGGATGTCTATGTCACCCATCTACATCACCGCAGGGCCGAAGACAGCCTCAGGGAGTACCAGGTCCAGCTTCTGCTAGGGTGGGTGGATTCCCGCGATGAACCCGACGCGCGAGTGATCTGCGGTGATTTCAACGCGCCGCCTGAGGTGCGTTCGTTTGACCTGATCCGACAGCGGTTCCAACCTACGCAGCTTGAGCCCACGGTCCCCACGCCCCTACGCCTCCTTGTGGATCCCGACCCAGATGCCGATGTGTGGAGGTACGTCCGTAGAGAACCGTTCCAGATGTGCGTGGACTACATCTGGTACGCGCCGCCGCTCCGAATGAGCACCAGCGGCCGCTGCTTCGACAAGCCCTCAGCCGAGAACCCGGCTCTATGGCCTTCTGACCACGTCGGGGTCTGGGCGGACTTTGAACTCATCGGTTGAGATGTCAAAGAGAGTCGTGGTGCCGGGAGGGGGATTTGAACCCCCATGGGAAACCCCACACGCCCCTCAAGCGTGCGCGTCTGCCAAGTTCCGCCATCCCGGCACGGGATGAGGCAGGTGCATTATAGCCCGGCCCCGCCCTGAGGGGCAACGCCATGGCCGTGGGGCCTTCCGCCCGAAAATCCGGCTACCGAGCGAAAGCCAGGTAGGTGGCGGCAAAGACGAAGAGGACCGACAGCGTCACCGTGATGCGTGTCATCAGCGTCTCGCGGGGCCGGGGGCCGTGAAAGAGCCGGGCGCTGCCGCCGATGGCTCCCAACCCCTCCCCCTTGGGGCCCTGCAGCAGGATGATGCCGATCACGGCCGCCGCCAGCACAAAATACGCGATCACCACCGCGTCGTACACGTGAACCTCCTCAAGACGATCGCCCGCCGGCAGGCGGGCAGCTCTGCCATTGTACTACGGGCCGCCGGCTGCGGCCAGGACGATGGCGGCGAAGGCCTCGGAGTTCAGGCTGGCGCCGCCGACCAGGGCGCCGTCGATCTCCGGCTGCCCGATGAACTCGGCGATGTTCTCGGGGGTCACGCTGCCGCCGTACAGGACGCGCGTCTCGTCGGCCGAGGGGCCGCCGACGGCCTGGCCCAACCATTGCCGGATCAGCGCGCTGACGCGGTTGGCCTCGCCGCCCGTCGCCGAGCGTCCCGTCCCGATGGCCCAGACCGGCTCGTAGGCGACGACCAGGCGGGGCAGCGCGACCGCATCCAGCTCCGCGACCGCCGCGCGCACCTGCCGCTCGATGACGTCCTCGGTCCGCCCGGCATCGCGCTCCTCCAGCGTCTCTCCCACGCACAGGATCGGCAGCAGTTCCTGCGCGAAGGCCGCCTGGACCTTGCGGGCCACCTCGTCATCGGTCTCGTGGAAGTGGTGGCGCCGCTCCGAGTGCCCCAGGATGACATAGGTGCAGCCCAGTTCCCACAGCATCGGGCCAGAGATCTCACCGGTGTAGGCGCCCTGCGGCTCCCAGTGCATGTCCTGGGCGCCGAGTTCCAGATTGCTCCCGGCGATGGCGCGGCCCACGTCTCCCAGCGCCGTAAACGGCGGGCAGAGGACGATGTCGACGATCTCCACGGCGGCCACAACCGTCTTGAGGGCGGTGGCAGTCTCGACCGCCTCGCGGACCGTCTTGTGCATCTTCCAGTTGCCGGCGATGAACGGGATCCGCATCGGGTCGTTCCTCAGCCGCCGTCCTCGGGGCCGACGGGGGCGGCATCATCCAGGGCCGCCACCCCGGGCAGCACTTTGCCTTCCATGAACTCCAGGGAGGCGCCGCCGCCGGTCGAGATGTGCGTCATGCGCTCCCCGAGGCCCGCCTCATCCACAGCCGAGGCCGTGTCGCCGCCGCCGACGATCGTGACGGCGTGAGCGTCGGCCATCGCCTGCGCGACGGCCCGGGTGCCGCCGGCGAAGGCCTCGATCTCGAAGATCCCCATCGGCCCGTTCCAGACGACCGTGCCGGCCTCCCGGATGATGGCGGCAAAGCGGTCGCGCGTCCGGGGCCCGATGTCCACACCGAACCAGTCCGCCGGGATCCCGTCCACGGGGACGACCCGGCGAGGGGCGCCGGCCTCCGGCGCTCGTGCCACGACGATGTCGGTGGGCAGTTCGAATCCCACCTCGCGCCGCCGCGCCTCCTCCATCAACTCGCGGGCGAGATCGATCATCTCCGGTTCCACCAACGACTTCCCGATTCCGAGCCCCTGCGCCTGCAGGAAGGTGTAACTCATCGCGCCGCCGAGGAGCAGCGTATCCGCCTTTGTGACGAGATGGCGGATGACCGGGATCTTGTCCGAGACCTTTTTCCCTCCCAGGATGGCGACGAATGGCCGGGTGGGGCGCTCGAGCATGGCCCCCAGGTAGGTCAACTCCTTCTCCATCAGGAACCCGGCCACCGCCGGCAGGTGATCGGCGACCCCGACGGTGGACGCGTGCGCGCGGTGCGCCGAGCCGAAGGCGTCGTTGACGTACACGTCCGCCAGGGCGGCGAGGCGGCGCGCGAACTGCGGGTCGTTGGCCTCCTCTTCGGCATGGAAGCGCAGGTTCTCCAGGAGCACGACTTCCCCGGGCTTCATCGCACCGACGGCGGCCGCCGCGTCCGTTCCCACCACATCGGCGGTCTTCCGCACCGGGCGGCCCAGCAACGCGGCCAGACGCTCGGCCACCTGGTCGAGGCGGAGGGCGGCGTCCACCCTGCCTTTGGGCCGGCCCAGGTGCGAGCACAGAATGATCTTTGCCCCATGCTCGGCCAGGTAGGTGATAGTGGTCAGAGCCTCCCGGATGCGGTGGTCGTCGGTGATGCGGCCGTCCTCCAGGGGAACGTTGAAATCCACGCGGACCAACACCCGCCGGCCCCGCACCTCTATGTCCCGCACGGTCTGTTTCCGCACGCCCTCACCTCATCGGATCCAAGACAAAGGGGGTGGGGGCCAGCGCCCCGCACCCCCCTGCGCCCTCCCGTGGGCTACAGGCCGAGTTCCGCCATGTATCTCACCAAATCCGCCACCCGGCAGGCATATCCCCACTCATTATCGTACCAGGAGAGGA
>JACQGZ010000255.1 GCA_016199305.1 Armatimonadota bacterium
CATCGCTAGGTGATGTCCCGGGCGATGCCGCGTTTCGGACTCCAGCGCATCAGGTAATTCCCCAGCGCGGTGATGGCGTAGTTCATCAGCAGGACCACGACCAGCAGGGAGAAGATCCCGGCGAAGAGGCCCGGCGTGTCCAGCAACCCCGCCTCCCGGGCGATCAGGTGGCCCACGCCCCGGTTGCTGGAGATGAACTCCCCCACGATCGCCCCGATCATCGCCTGGGGGACGGTGATCTGCAACGCGGCGACGATGAAGGGCGTGGCCGCCGGGAAGATGACCTTCCGCTGCAGGTCCCACCCCGAGGCCCCCATCACCCGGGCGACCTGCTGTAGCGGCAGGGGTACCGACCGGATGCCGGCGATGGTGTTGATGAAGACGATGAAGAAGACCATCACCGTGGCGATGGCGATCTTGGAGGGGATGCCCAGCCCGAACCAGAGGATGAAGAGCGGCGCCAGGGCGATGCGGGGGATGCCGTAGAAGGCGATGACGAACGGCTCGACAATCCGGTAGAGCAGGTCCAGCCGGGCGAGGGCAAACCCCAGCAGGAGGCCGGCGCTGGCGCCGATCAGGTAGCCGCTCAGGGCCTCGGTGATGGTGAACTGCAGGTGGTAGAGGAGGTTCTCATGGACGAGCATGCCCCAGAGCGCGGCGACGATGTGGGTGGGCTTGCTGATGAAGAACTGATCGACGAGGGTCCCCGAGGCCAGCTGCCAGGCGACCAGGAAGGCGATCCCGAAGATCACCCGCCCCAGCGTGATGGCGAGGGAGTCGGCCCGCTGCCGGCCGCGTTCCAGACGCTCCACCTCTCGCAGCACTCGCTCGCTGCGGCTCTCCGGCCCGGGGACCGGGAGGGCCATTTCGCGCCCGTCCACCTCAGCTCACCTCCAACTCAACGTCGACGATCTCTTCTTTCAGATCACGCCAGAGCAGCTCGTAGAACGCGGGGAAGTGGGGTTCCGCGTGGATGCGGAAGACATCCCGGGGTCTCGGGATCGGCACGGGGTAGAGGTGTTTGATGGTGCCCGGCGCGCGGCTGAAGAGGACGATCTCGTCCGACAGCGCGATCGCTTCCACCAGGTCGTGGGTGACGACGAGGATCGTCTTGCCCGAGCCCTCCCACAGTTTGAGCAGTTCGTCCTGGAGGATGACGCGCGTCTGCGCGTCCAGCGGGCCGAACGGCTCGTCCATCAGGATGACGTCCGGATCGTAGATCAGGGTGCGCACCAGGGCGGCGCGCTTGCGCATCCCCCCAGACAGCTCGTGAGGGTAATGATGCTCGAAGCCCGCCAGCCCGACGAGCGCGATGTAGCGGGCCGCCTGTTCCCGCCGTCGGCCGGCCGGCACGCCGCGGAATTCCAGCGCCACCTCGACATTCTCCTGGAGGGTGCGCCAGGGGAACAGGTTGTCGTCCTGCGTGATGTACCCGACGTCGGTATTGACGCCGCGGACGCTGCGGTCCTTGTAGTGGACCGCGCCGTCGGTGGGCAGCACCAGGCCGGCGACCATGTTCAGCAGGGTGGACTTGCCGCAGCCGGAGGGGCCGATCAGGCTGACAAACCGCCCCGGCGCAATGGCCAGGTTGACGTCGCGGAGGGCAAGGATCGCTCTCCGTCCGGGCCGGTCGCCGCGGGCGACAAAGGCCTTGAAGACGCCGCGGGCCTCGATGATGGCGTGATCGGCAGGCACTCCCTGGTACGTTCGCCCGGGCCGCCGGGCGTCCCTCCACATCAGCCTCCCGGGTGCGGGACCGCGTGGTAATGTGAAAGGGTAGTGGACGTCGCCACCCTCGCCGCCGCGCTGCCGCACCACACGCTCGCGGGCACTCCCGGCCGCGAAGTGCACGGGCTGGCCTACCACTCGGGACAGGTGCAGCCGGGAGACCTGTTCGCCGCCATCCGCGGGTATGCGCATGACGGCCATGCCTTCATCGCAGAGGCCGTGGCCCGCGGCGCCGTGGCGGTGCTGGTGGATCATCCGGTCGAGGCCCCAGGTGTGATCCAGATCATCGTCCCCGACACCCGCGCCGGCCTCGCCCACGTGTCGGCGGCCTTCTACGGCCACCCGTCGCGCGCGATGACGGTCATCGGCGTCACCGGCACCAACGGCAAGGGGGTGACGACCTTCTTCCTCGACGCCATCCTCGCCCGGGCCGGCCACCGCAGCGCGGTGATCGGGACGATGGGCGCGCGGGGGCCCTCCGGCGTGATCGAGACCGCGCGCACGACGCCCGAATCCCTGGACCTGCAGCGGCTCCTGGCCGGCCTGCGGGCCGACGGGGTGACGCATGTGGCCATGGAGGTGGCCTCGCACGCCCTGGCGCTGCGGCGCGTGGACGGGACCCGCTTTCTCGCCGCGGTCTTCACCAACCTGACCCGGGACCATCTCGACTTTCACGGCACCTTCGAGGCTTACCTGGGCGCGAAGCGGCGCCTCTTCGAGATGGTCGAGCCGGACGGCTGGAGCGTGCTGAACGCGGACGATCCGGCGGCGGCCGAGATGGCGCGGGCCAGCCGCGCCCCCGTGCGGCGGTATGCGATGGCCGCCGGCGCCCCTGGCGTCGATCTCCGGGCCGATGAGGTGCGGCTGAACCTTGATGGGACGACCTTCACCGCGGTGACCCCGCAGGAAACACACCCGGTGCGGCTGCGCATCGGCGGCGCCTTCAACGTGGCCAACGCCCTGGCAGCCCTGGCGACGGGGATGGCCCTCGGCGTCCCGCTGGCCGAGGGGGCGGCGGCGCTGGAGACGGTGACGGGTGTGCCCGGCCGGTTCGAGCCGGTATGGGAGGGGCAGGACTTCGCGGTGGTCGTCGACTACGCGCACACCCCCGACGGCCTGGAGAACGTCCTGCGCACGGCGCGCCAGATCGCGCCGCGGCGGGTGATCGTGGTCTTCGGCTGCGGCGGCGACCGCGACCGCACCAAGCGCCCGGTGATGGGGCGGCTGGCGGTGACCCTGGCCGACCTGGCGATCGTCACCTCTGACAACCCGCGCACCGAGGATCCGCACGCCATTGTTGAGGAGATCGTGGCGGGGATCCGGGCCACGCGCCGGCGCAAGCCGTTCGAGGTCGAGGTGGACCGCCGCGCCGCGATCGAGCGCGCCATCGCCGCCGCCGCCGCGGGGGACGTGGTGGTGATCGCGGGCAAAGGACACGAACCCTACCAGGAGATCCACGGCGTGCGTCATCCCTTCGACGACCGCGTGGTGGCGCGCGAGGTGCTGCGGGGGCGGGTGGGGAAGGGGGGACCGTCCGGCGCGGCGGCCCGCGAGGGGATGCTCTCGCTGGCCGAGGTCGCCGAGGCGACCCGGGCGCAGGTCCATCCTCCAATGAAGCTCGCGCAACTGGCCGGCCGGCGAGTGCGGGCGGTCTCCACCGATACGCGCACCCTCCAGCGCGGCGATCTCTTCGTCGCCCTCCGCGGCCCGCGCACCGACGGGCACCGCTTCATCGGCGAGGCCGCGGCGAAGGGCGCCG
>JACQGZ010000268.1 GCA_016199305.1 Armatimonadota bacterium
CGGGGGTGTCCCCCGAAATCATTCCCTTATTGGGGCGGGGCGGGGGGCGGGATCGTGGGAGGACCACCAGACCCCCGCGAGCACCAGGGCGCTGCCGAAGAGCTGCACCGGGAGCGGCGCCTCGCCGAGGATGAGGGCCGCGCTGGCGACGCCCAGGACCGGGATCAGGTTCAGGAAGTTCATGACCTGGCTGGCATCGAGGGCGCGCAGGGCCCGGTTCCAGAGCACGTAGCCGAGGGCGGAGGAGCCAGCGCCGACGTAGAGCACCGCCAGCCAACTGATCGGCGAGATCGTTGCCGGCGGGCGGATGGCCAGGTCGTAGGCCGCCAGCGGCACCAGGAGCAGCGTCCCGAACACCGTGCTGTAGGTGGTCACGGCCAGTCGGGAGGTCGCCTTCAGCCCCTTGCTCAGGATTGTGTAGACCGCCCAGGAAACGGTTCCGCTGAGCATGAGCAGGTCGCCCAGCAGCGACGTGCCGGCGCCGGTGCCCAGGTTGGCGGCGAGGACGATCAGCGCCACGCCGAGCGCCGAGGTGCCGATGCCGAGGGCGCGGTTGCGGCTGAAGCGCTCGCCGAGGAAGACGATCGCCAGGCCCGCGGTGATCGCCGGCCCGGCGCCCTGGATCATGGCCGCCGAGCTGGCGCTGGTCAGGGTCAGGGCGAAGTTGATGGTGACGAAGGTCAGGGTGATGCCGGTCAGGCCCATCAGCGCCAGCGTTCCCAGCGGCAGCGGCCGGGGGAGCAGCGCCAGCCCGCCCCGCGCCTGAGCCAGGGGCACGAGCAGCGCCGACGCCAGCCCGAAGCGCAGCAGCGCAAAGAGCAGCGGCGGCACCTCCAGCAGCGCCAGCTTCGCGGCGACGAAGCCGTTGCCCCAGATCAGCATCACCACCAGCAGCGAGCCAAGCGCGGAGAGTCTGGGCGACACGCCATGGAGTATAGAGCCTACCGCGAGAAAAGGCGAGGGGCCGGGCAAACCGTGTGCCGCACGGTTTGCCCGGCCCCTCGCCCTATTTCCCCTTCCTTCGCAGGACAGGGGCCAGGGGGTTAGGTTGCCCCCATCGCCTACCGGCGCACCCGCCCCACCTTGGTTCCCCCTTCCTTCGCAGGGAAGGGGGTCAGGGGGTTAGGTTTCCGCTCAATACTCCGGCATTGGCGGCATCGGCGCCGCCTTCTCCGGCACCTCGGTCACCAGCGCCTCGGTCGTCAGGATCATTGCGGCGATCGAAGCGGCGTTCTCGAGCGCCGAGCGGGTCACCTTTGCCGGGTCGATGATGCCGCGCAGGACGACGTCGGTGTACTCCTCGGCCAGGACGTCGAACCCGAGGTTGTCGTTCTTCTGGTCGCGCTGGCGCCGCCGGACCTCTTCGAGGACGACGGAGCCTTCCATCCCGGCGTTGTTCGCGAGCTGGCGGAGCGGCTCTTCGAGCGCCCGCCGAAGGATGCTGATGCCGACCGCCTCGTCGCCGAACAGCTTGACCCTGTCGAGCGCCCGAGCGGCGTTGATCAGGGCGACCTCGCCGCCGGGGACGATCCCCTCTTCGACGGCAGCCCGGGTCGCGCTCAGGGCGTCCTCGACCCGGTGCTTCTTCTCCTTCAGCTCGGTCTCGGTCGCGGCGCCGACCTTGACGACCGCGACGCCGCCGGCCAGCTTCGCCAGCCGCTCCTGCAGCTTCTCCCGGTCGTAATCCGACGTCGTCTCTTCAATCTGCGACCGGATCTGCCGCACCCGCGCCTGGATGTCCTCCGGCCGGCCCTTACCCTCGATCATCGTCGTCTCGTCCTTGTTCGCGACGACCCGGCGAGCCTGGCCGAGATCCTGAACCGTCGCGCTGTCCAGCCGCCGGCCGACCTCCTCGGAGATGACCTGGCCGCCGGTCAGGACGGCGATGTCCCGCAGCATCTCCTTACGGCGGTCGCCGAAGCCCGGCGCCTTGACGGCCAGGACGTTGATCGTACCGCGCATCTTGTTGACGACCAGCGTCGCGAGCGCCTCGCCGTCGACGTCCTCGGCGATGATCAGGAGGTCCTTCTTGCCAACCTGGAGCATCTTCTCGAGGGCCGGCAGGATGTCGGCAATCGCCGAGATCAGGGCGATGGCCAAGCCGGTCGCCGGCAAGGAAGATATTGCGCACATCGCCGCGATCTCGGCGGCCGACCAGGAGATCGGCGATCTGATCGCCGACGTCATGGACAAGGTCGGCAAGGACGGCGTCATCACCGTCGAGGAAGGCAAGGGCCTCGGCTTCGAGACCGAGTTCGTCGAGGGGATGCAGTTCGACCGCGGCTATATCTCGCCGTACTTCGTCACCAACGCCGAGCGGATGGAAGCGGTCCTCGACGATCCCTACCTCCTGATTACCGACAAGA
>JACQGZ010000275.1 GCA_016199305.1 Armatimonadota bacterium
CCCGCCAGGCCGATGCTGGCGCCGAGGACGAACCCCTCCGGCTCGGGCACGCGCAGCTCCTGCAACCCCTTCAGGATCGTCTCCGCCAGCAGCTCCGCCTCACCGACGCTGCGCGTGGTAACGACGGCGAACTCGTCCCCGCCGTAGCGGCAGAGCACATCCCGAGCCGGGTCCACGGCGCGATTGAGGAAGGCGGCGGTGTCGGTGATGAGGCGATCCCCGGCGACGTGGCCGAAGCGTTTGTTCACCTGGCGGAAGCGGTCCAGGTCGATGAAGAGGATCACGATCTCCATCCCCGCCTGTAGGAGCGCCGCCGCGCGCTGGCGCAGCGTCCCGGCCCAGGGCAGGCCGGTGAGAGGATCGGTGAGTTTGCCCAGTTCGCGCAGGATGTCGGGTCGGCTGACGATGCCCACCAGGTGGCCGCCTTCGACCACGGGCAGCCGGCCCACGTCGCGGCGCTCCATCAGGTGGTAGGCGTCGGCAATCGAGGCGTCCGGGCCGACGGTGGCGACGTCCGGCGTCATCACGTCGCCGACGAGACGGTAGAGGGCCTGGCCGAGGAGGTCCCGCGCGGTGACAATGCCGACGACGCGGCGCCCGTCCACCACCGGAATCCCGGTGACGCCGTGCGTCAGCATCGCCTGCATGGCCGCCGCGACGCTGGATTCCCGTCCCAGCGTCACGACGTCGGAGGTCATGACCTCCCGGACGCTCTTCACTCCCGCTCCCCGTCCGCCCCGTACTGCTGTTTCTCCCATCATAGAGAACGGGTCGCGGGCCACCATCTGTCATCAGGAGGAATTTCGGCGCGCGGAAGGCGGAGGCCGCCCTCAGACGGGCGGGAGCGCCGCAAGGGCGGCGGCCAGTTTCTCATAGGTGGCCTCGAGGTCCTCGGGAATCACCTTGACCCCGCCCAGAACCGGCATGAAATTGGCATCGCCCACCCAGCGGGGCACGACATGCAGGTGCAGGTGTCCTTCCAGGCCGGCCCCGGCGGCGCGTCCCAGGTTGACTCCCAGATTGAAACCGTCCGGCTGGAGGGCCGCCTCGACGACGCGGACGGCGAGGGCGAGGGTGTCCATGGCGTCGAGGCGCTCCTCCGCGTCCAGCTCGTCGAGCCGGGCGACGTGACGGAAGGGCGCCACCATCAGGTGGCCGGTGTTGTAGGGATAGGTGTTGAGGATGATGTAGACGCGGCGGCTGCGGTGCAGGATGAACCGTGAGGCGTCCTCCCCCGCGGCGGGAGCCTCGCAGAGGAAACAGCCCTCCGTCTTCGGGCCGCGCACGTACCCGATCCGCCAGGGCGCCCAGAGGATGCTCACCGCGGGCGGCCGGCGGCGGCGCCGGGGCGATCGAGCCAGCGGAGCGCCTCCTCGGCCGCGGCCTGCTCTGCTTCCTTCTTGCTGCGCCCGCGTCCCTCGCCCGCCACCTGCCCGTCCACTTCGACGCGGGCGAGGAACGCCCGGGCGTGATCGGGACCCTCCGCCTGGACGATGCGGTAGCGCGGAAAGCGGCCGGACTCCTGCAACCGCTCCTGCAAGAGGCTCTTGTAGTCGGTGCCGCGTTCCGGCAGCGCCTCCAGCAGCGCGTACAGCCACCGGGTGGCCACGGCGTGCGCCACCCCGTACCCGGCATCGACATAGACCGCGCCCAGCACCGCCTCCACCGCGTCGGCCAGCAGGCCCGGACGGTCGCGGCCGCCGCCCTTCTCCTCCCCTTTGCCCAGAAGGAGAAAGACGCCCAGCCCCAGCGAGCGCCCCAGCTGGGCGAGGGCGCCCTCGTTCACCAGACGGGCCCGCTGCTTCGCCAGTTCACCTTCGGAGTGGTCGGGGAACTGGCGGAACAGGTAGTCGCTCACCACCAGGTTGAGGACCGCGTCCCCCAGAAACTCCAGCCGCTCGTAGTGCTCGGCGCGCGCGCCTCGCTCGTGGGCGAAGGAGTCATGCCGGAGGGCCAGATCCAGCAGCGCGCGGTCACGGAAGCGGACGCCCAGGGCCCCTTCCAGACCCGCCAGCTGGCCGAGCCGATCCGGCAGCGTCGCCGCGCCCTCGCCGGCCTGGCGTCGCGTCGTCACGTCAGGCCATCCGCTGGACGATCAGGATGGCGTTGTGTCCTCCGAAGCCAAAGGCGTTGGACATGGCGGTGGTGATGCGGGCCTCCCGCGGCACATTGGGGACGTAGTCAAGGTCACACTCGGGATCGGGATGCTCGTAGTTGATCGTCGGCGGGAGCACGCCCCGCTCGAGGGCCTGCACGCAGGCGACGAACTCCACGCCGCCGGCCGCGCCCAGGAGGTGACCCATCATCGACTTGGTGGAACTGACGGCCAGCCGGCGAGCGTGCCCACCAAAGATCTTCTTGATGGCGAGCGTCTCGGTGCGGTCGTTGTAGGGTGTGCTGGTCCCGTGCGCGTTGATGTACTCGATCGCCTCGGGAGGGAGATCGGCATCGGCGAGGGCATTGCGCATGCTGCGAGAAGCCCCGTCGGCCTCGGGATCAGGCTGGGTGATGTGGTAGGCGTCGCCGGAGACGCCGTAGCCCACGAGTTCGGCGTAGATGCGGGCGCCCCGCTGCTCGGCCGCCTCGAGGGCCTCCAGGACCACCACCCCTGCGCCCTCCCCCATGACGAAGCCGTCCCGCTCGGCGTCGAAGGGCCGCACCGCCCGCGCGGGGTCGTCGTTGCGCGTGGACATCGCCTTCATCGCACAGAAGCCGGCGACGCTGAGGACGGTGATCGCCGCCTCCGTGCCGCCGGCGATCATGGCGTCGGCCTCGCCGCGCTGGATGATGCGCGTCGCGTCGCCGATGGCATTACCGCCGGTGGCGCAGGCCGTGACCACGCAGGAGTTCGGTCCCTTGGCGCCCGTGAGGATGGACACCACCCCGGCGGCCATGTTCATGATGATCATGGGGATGAAGAAGGGGCTCACCCGATCCGGGCCGCGCGTCTCCAGGATACGGTGCTGCTCTTCCCAGGTGATCGCGCCGCCGATGCCCGACCCGATGAGGACCCCGACGCGCGCGGCGTTGGCGGGCGTGATGGCCAGCCGGGCGTCCTCCAGCGCCATCCGCGCGGCCGCATAGGCGAACTGCACGAAGCGGTCGTTGCGCCGGGCCTCCTTCCGGTCCATGAAGGCGGTCGGATCAAAGTCCGGCACCTCGGCCGCGATCCGGGTCGGCAGGGCCGAGGGGTCGAAGGCGGTGATCCGCCGAACGCCGGACCGGCCCTCCATCAGGCTGTTCCAGAAGCGGTCCACGCCGATGCCGACCGGGCTCACCACCCCCAGCCCGGTGACTACCACCCGCCGCCGCATCGGCGCCTCTGCCATCGTCGACGCCAAACCCCGCCCTACCCGCCGGCGGCCTCGGGCGTGTGCTGTTCGATGTACTTCACCGCCTCGGCCACCTTGACGATCTTCTCCGCGTCCTCGTCGGGGATCTCGATCTCGAACTCCTCCTCCAAGGCCATCACGAGTTCCACGACGTCCAACGAATCGGCGCCGAGATCGTCGACGAAAGATGCCTCCGGGGTGACTTCGGCTTCATCCACGCCGAGCTGCTCGACGACAATGCCTTTGACCCGGTCGAACACCGTCGCCATCCGTGCTCCCCCCTCCTGCGGGCCGCCGGGTCGGCCGGCGCACCCGTCCCTTGGCCTAGCGCATCACCAGCCCGCCGTCCACGTTGAGTACCTGCCCCGTCATGTACGCCGCCTCATCAGAGGCCAGATAGACCACGGCGTGCGCCACCTCCTCGGCGGTGCCCATGCGCCCCAGCGGCACTTGCTCGATGAAGCGCTGGACCTGCTCCGGCCCCAGGTGCGCCGATATCCCCACATCGATCAGCCCCGGCGCCACCGCGTTCACCGTGATCCCGCGGGAGGCCACCTCGCGCGCCGTCGCCCGGGTCAGGCCGATCAGCCCGGCCTTGGCCGCTACGTAGTTGGCCTGGCCGACGTTGCCCATCTGGCCGGCCACGGAGGTCACGTTGATGATCCGGCCGGCGCGCTGGCGGATCATCGGCCGCAGCGCGGCGCGCGTGCAGCGGAAGGCCGCCGTCAGGTTCGTGGCCAGCACCTCGTCCCACTCCTCATCCTTCATCCGCAGAATCAAGGTATCACGCGTCACGCCCGCGTTGTTGACCAGGATGTGCAGGCCGCCGAGCGCGGTCGCCGTCTCGTCGACCACACGGCCCGGGGTGGCCGGATCGGTGAGATCTCCCTGCACCGTCACCGCGCGGCCGCCGCGCTCGCTGATCGCGCCGGCCACCGACTCCGCCTGCGCCCGGTTGGCGGCGTAGTGCACGCCCACCGCCGCGCCGGCCCCGCCGAGGGCCAGGGCGATGGCGCGGCCGAGGCCCCCGGAGGCTCCGGTGACCAGCGCCACGCGCCCCTCCAGCCGGGCCACCTCAATGCACCCGCGCGCCCAGCGCCTCCACCGTCCGATGGAGGCTGGTGCCGTCCTCGACGTGCAGCACCGTGGTCGCCGGCAACGTCTTGCGGATCAACCCGGAGAGCGTCGTCCCCGGGCCCACTTCAATGAAGACAGTGGCCCCCAGGTCGGCCATGCGTCGCATCGAGGCCTCCCAGCGCACCGGCGAGGCGACCTGCCGGACCAGCAGATCCCGGACCGTCTCGGCGGCCTGCGCCGGTTCACCGGTCACGTTCGTCACGATGGGGAAGAGGGCATCGTGCAGCTCCACCTCCGCGAGCAGCGGTGCCAGTCGCGCGGCCGCCGGGGCCATCAGGCTGGTGTGGAAGGGCGCGCTTACCGCCAGGAGGACCGCCCGCCGCGCGCCCGCGCTCTTCGCCGCCGCCACGACGGCCCGCACCGCCGCACCATCGCCGCCGATGACCATCTGTCCCGCGCCGTTGAAGTTGGCCGGCTCGACCACCCCGAGGTGGCGCTGTTCGAGACACAACCGCTCCACCGCTCCGCCATCCAGGCCGATCAGGGCGGCCATGGCGGTGTCGCGCCCCTGGGTGGCTTCTTGCATGAAGACACCGCGCTGGCGCACCAGGCTCACTGCGTCTTCGAACCGCAGGGCGCCCGCGGCCACGAGCGCGGTGTATTCGCCCAGGCTCAGCCCGGCGGCTACGGCCGGACGGATCCCGCGGCTGCTCAGGGCGGCGGCGCAGGCCAGGGAGGTGACCAGGATGGCCGGCTGCGTGTTTTCGGTCGCGCGCAGCGCGGCGGCGCTGCCCGACGCGCACAGCGCCAGGAGATCGAAGCCCAGGATCCGCCCGGCGCGCGCAAAGAGATCGGCCGCCCCGGGGTCGCGCGCCGCGAGGTCGGCGCCCATCCCGGCATACTGGGCACCCTGCCCCGGAAAGACAAAGGCGATCATGCCGTCCCCTCGGGGCTCGCCTTCGTCCACCGCACGGCGCAGGCGCCCCAGGTGAGCCCGCCGCCAAAGGCCACCAGGATGCCGAGGTCGCCCGGGGCGAGGCGCCCCTCCGTCCAGGCCTCATACAGCGCCACCGGCACGGAGGCGGAGGAGGTGTTGCCGTACCGTTCCACGTTCACAAAGAACTTTTCGCGCGGCTGGCCCAGGCGGTGCGCAGCGGCGTCGATGATGCGGATGTTGGCCTGGTGCGGGATGAAGAAGTCTACCTCCTCCAGGGCAATGCCGGCGCGGTCGGCCGCCGCCTGGATCGCCCGGGGGATCATGCGGACGGCAAACTTATAGACCTCGCGGCCGTTCATCTGGATGAAGTGCTGCCCGCGCTCGACCGTCTCAAACGACGCCGGCGCGCGCGATCCGCCGGCGGGCACGCTGAGCAGGGAGCCTCCCGAGCCGTCCGATCCGAGCACAAAGGAGAGGAAACCCTGCCCGGGCGGCGCCGGCTGCAGTACGGCCGCGGCCGCCGAGTCGCCGAAGAGGATGCACGTGGCCCGGTCGCGGAAGTCGGTGATCCGCGAGAGCGTCTCCGCGCCCACGACCAGGACGGTCTCGGCCAGTCCCGCCGCGATGTAGCCGTGGGCCATGGCGCAGGCGTACACCCACGAGGTGCAGGCGGCCGAGGCGTCGAAGGCGCCGGCCCGCGGCGCGCCCAGGCGATCCTGCAGCAGGCAGGCCGTCGCCGGGAAGATCATGTCGGGCGTGGCGGTCCCGACGATGATCAGGTCGAGGTCGGCGGCCGGCACCTGCGCATCCGCGAGTGCCTGCCGGGCGGCCTCGAAGGCGAGGTCGGAGGTGGCCACCCCCGCGGGCGCAATCCGGCGCTCCTGGATGCCCGTCCGCGTGATGATCCACTCGTCGGTCGTCTCGACCATGCGCTCCAGGTCGGCGTTCGTGAGCACGCCGGCAGGCACGGCGCGCCCCAGCCCGGTGATCGTGGAGCCGCGGACGGCGCTCACGGCTCTCCTCCCGCCGGCCCTGGGCTGGCGAGAGGCTCCGCTCCCGCCACCGCGCCGGCGGCCATGCGGGACTCCACCGCGGCCATCTCGGCGGCGATGGGCTCGACGATCTGGCGCTGCGCCGCCTCGGCCGCCACCCGGATGGCGTTGCGGATCGCCCACGCGTTGGACCGCCCGTGGGCGATGATGCAGACGCCGTCGACGCCGAGCAGCGGGGCGCCCCCGTACTCCCGGTAGTCCAACCGCCGCCACAGCTTGAGGCCCCGTCGCTTCAGCGGCGCCAGGTAGAAGGCCAGCAGGCGGCCGGGGATGCCTTGCAGTTCGTTGCGCAGGATCTGCCGCAGCGACAACGCCAACCCCTCTCCGAACTTCAGCACGATGTTGCCGATGAAGCCGTCACAGACGATCACGTCCGCCTGGCCGGAGAAGAACTCCCGTCCCTCGACGTTGCCGACGAAGTTGAGCCCAGACGCCCGCAGGAGTTCTGCCGCCGGGATGGTCAGGTCGTTGCCCTTCGTCACCTCCTCGCCGTTACTCAGGATGCCGACGCGGGGCGCGTCGACGCCCAGCACGCGGTGGGCGTAGACCGCCCCCATCACGCCGAATTGCAGGAGATGCTTCGGTTTGCAGTCGACGTTGGCGCCGACGTCGAGGAGGATGGCGGGCGACTTGCCCAGCGTGGGCAGGATCGCGGCGATGGCCGGCCGGTCGATGGTGGGGATGCGTCCGAGGGTGAGCAGCGCCGCGCCCATGGCCGCCCCGGTGTTCCCGGCGCTGACGGCCGCGGCCGCCTTGCCCTCGCGGACCTGCTGCAACGCCACGGCGATGGAGGAGCGGCGCTTGCGGCGAACCGCCATCGCCGGCGGCTCGTCCATGCCGATGACCTCCGGGGCCTCGACAATCTCGATCGGCAGGCCGCGGGCTCGGCTCCGGGCGAGGAGGGACGCAAGCCGGGCGGCCGGGCCGACGAGGGCGATCTCCACCCCCAGCGCAGAGGCCGCCGCAACCGCTCCCGCGACCACCTCGTCGGGGGCATAGTCCCCGCCCATCGCGTCGACGGCGACCCGCACCCTCACCCTCCCCGACCGACTCCCCGCGTCAGGGCCGCGCCCTCCGGCGCCTACTTCTTGGCTTCGTCACGCTGGATGACCCGCCGCCCGCCGTAGTAGCCGCACGAGGGACAGACCCGGTGCGGGACGGTCGGCTGGTGGCACTGCGGGCACTGCACCAGCGTCACCGGCGCCGCCTTCCACTGGCTGCGCCGGCGAGCCGTACGGGCTCGAGAATGCCTCCGCTTTGGGATTCCCACGCTCTGACCTCCCTTAACCCCACCCGGCAAGTTCGTCGAACGAACTTGCAGGGGCCCGGGGCACCCCCACTGATCATGTCGGCATGCGCCGCGTGCGTCTGCCGCCGCGGCTATTCGGTCGCCGGACGAAACCGGCGCAGCGCTTCCAGCCGGGGATCTTCCTCCTCCGCCGCGCAGCCGCATCTCACCTCGTTGCGATCGGCCCCGCAGGTCGGGCAGAGCCCGCGGCACTCGGGCCGGCACGTCGGCGCCATCGGCAGCGCCATCAGCAGGTGCTGCCGGACCACCTCGGTGACGTCGAGCTGCGATCCGGCGAGGGGGAGCACGACGGCCGCGCCGCCCCTGGCAGGCCGTTTCTCTTCTCCCGCCTCCTCCTGGCCGGGTCGATACCCCTCGCGAAACGCGCCGACCAGCCGGTGCGCAAACGGCCGGTCACACCGGCCGCAGGTGAGGGTCACGCCGGTGCTGACCTCGCCGCGGACCCAGGTCACGCCCCCCGCGCGCGTGACGGTGATCCGCCCCTCCACCGGCAGGGGGAAGGTCACCTCGGCGCCGCTCTCGACCACTTCCCCAAAGAGGAGCGACACCCCCGCGCGGTCATCCAGGTCGAGCTGGTCCAGGTCAACGATCACGACCGCGCCCCCTGGGACAAACTCAAATCATTATAGCGACCCGGCCGCCCGCGCCACAATGTCAGGGGGTGCTCCGGGGTCACGGCTCTGCGGGCCCGAGCATCGTCTTGCCGCGCTGGATGGCGCTGAGGATCCGCTCCACCTGCGCCTCGAGATCGGCCAGCACGAGGGCGGCGTATTCGTCGGCGCCGCGGCGGATGCGCGCGGCTTCCGCCTCCGCTTCTTCCAGGATCTGGATGCGGCGGAGGGCCACCTCCGCCTGAGCGGGGCCTTCCTCGTACTGGCGCCGCGCGTGCGCCTCCGCCTCCAGGATCATCCGCCGTGCCTCGTCCGCGGCGCGCCGGTGCAGCGCCTCCGCCTCCTCGCGCAAGCGCTGCGCACGATGCAACTCGCCCGGCAGGCCGGCGCGAATCATCCGCAGCAGTCCCAGGGCCTCCTGCGCCTCCTGCCCGCGCCGTTCCGGCAGGCCCGGCCCCCCGCCACGCTGCAACAGCGCCTCCAGCCGGTCGAGGAGCGCGACGACCGAATCCATCAGCCCTTCCGTCGGGTGCGTCCTCGGCCGGGGCGCGCGGCCAGCCGCCGGGCGACCGGCGCCGGGACGAACGCAGAGGCGTCTCCGCCCAGCCGCGTCACTTCACGGATGAGCGTGGAACTCACCTGCGCAAAAAGCGGCGAGGGCATGAGGAACACCGTGTCCACATCGCCGAGGTGCCGGTTCATCAGCATCTGGCGGGCTTCGTGCGCAAAATCCTCTACGCTCCGCAACCCCTTCACGATGACCTGCGCGCCGAGCGCGCGCGCGAACGCGGCCGTGAGGCCCGCGTAGGCCTGCACCTCGACGCCGCGGAGACCTCGCACGACCTCGCGCAGCATCGCCGTCCGCTCCTGCGCGCTGAAGAGACCGTCCTTGTGCGTCTCCCGCGCCACCGCCACCACCACCCGGTCGAAGAGGTGCGACGCCCGGAGGATGACGTCGAGATGACCGTTGTGCGCGGGGTCGAAGCTCCCCGGGTAGATTGCCGTCCTCACGCGTCCCCGCCTCCCTTCAACGCGCACTCCCACAGGGCGGTCTCGCCGTACCGCCCCTCTCGCACCAGCACCAGCCCCTGCGGCAGACGCGGCGCGTCCCGCCAGTGCCCTTCCGCGACGATGCGACCGTCCGGGCGCAGCAGCACGCCGCCTGCCAGGGCGTCCAGCGTCTCGGCCAGCAGCCCGCGGCCGTAGGGCGGGTCGAGCAGAATAAGGTCGAATCGCCGTCCCTCCTCCGCCAGGCGTCTCAGCGCGGGGGCGACCGCCGCCCGCCACACCTCTGCCCGTTCCGTCATCCCCTCCTCGCGGAGGCGCTCCCGGATCCCCTGCGCCAGCCGGGGGTCTCGCTCCACGAAGACGACCGAGGCCGCGCCTCGGGCCAGCGCCTCCAGCCCCAGCGCTCCGGTCCCGGCAAAAAGGTCGAGCACCACCGCCCCGGCGACGCGCGCGCCCAGACTGTTGAAGAGCGCGTCGCGCACACGCCGCGCGGTGGGCCGGACGCCGCTGGGCCGGGTCGCCGCCACCTAACTCACCAGGGTGAGACTCGCCCCCGCAAACCGTCTCGCCACCGCCGTCCGCAGCGGCCGGTGGGCGCTCTGCCCCAGCCCCGGATCTTCCCGCAGGATCTCCGCGGCGGCGGCCCGCGCCTCCTCCAGCAGGGAGAGGTCCGTCGCCAGGTCGGCGACGCGCAGGTCCGGCAGCCCGTGCTGCCGGGTTCCCAGGATCTCCCCCGGCCCCCGCAACCGCAGATCCTCCCGGGCGATGCGGAAGCCATCGGCGGTCGCGGTCATCACCTCCATCCGCCGCCGCCCCTCTTCGGTGGACGGCGAGGCGATCAAGACGCAGTAGGAGCGGTGGGCGCCGCGACCGACGCGGCCGCGCAGCTGGTGTAGTTGGGCCAGACCGAACCGGTCCGCATCCTCGATGACCATCACCGAGGCGTTGGGGGTGTCGATGCCGACCTCAATCACTGAGGTCGCCACGAGCACGTGAATCTCGCCCTGCCGCAGGGCCGCCATCGTCCGATCCTTCTCCTCCGCGCCCATCCGCCCGTGCAGCAACGCGACGGTCAGGTCCGGGAAGAAGGTCGTGCGCAGTTCCTCGGCGAGGACCGCGGCCGCGCGGGCCGCCAGCTTCTCGGAATCCTCGATCAGCGGGCAGACGACATAGGCCTGTCGGCCGGCGGTGATCTGCTCCCGCACGAAGGCGTAGACCTTCGGGCGGGCCGAGGCCTGGCGCCAGAAGGTGGCGACCGGCCGGCGCCCCGGGGGCAGTTCGTCCAGTGTGGTCACGTCCAGATCCCCGTAGAGGGTGAGCGCCATGGTGCGCGGGATGGGCGTGGCGGTCATCACCAGGACATCCGGGGCGAACCCCTTGCGGCGGAGGCGCGCCCGCTGCATGACGCCGAACTTGTGCTGCTCGTCCACCACCACGAGTCCCAGCCGGGCGAAGGCGACCTCTTCCTCGATCAGGGCGTGCGTGCCGATGGCGATGTCCACCTCGCCGCGGCGGACCGCTTCCCGGATCTTCGCCCGCTCCCCCGCGCGGCGTCCCCCGGTCAAGAGCGCGACGCGCACGCCGAGGGACTCCACCAGCGGCCGGACGGTCAGATAGTGCTGCTCCGCGAGGATCTCCGTGGGTGCCATCAGTGCCCCCTGACAGCCGCCCTGCACACAGACGAGCAGCGCCGCCACGGCAACGATGGTCTTCCCCGACCCCACGTCCCCTTGCAGCAGCCGGCTCATCGGGTGCGGTCCGTGCAGGTCCGCGGTGATTCCCTCGATGGCCTGCTGCTGCGCCGCGGTCAGCCGGTAGGGCAGTGTGGCGACGAACCGTCCGACGAGCGCGCCGGGGGCATAGTGAAACGACCGGGCGGTCTGCAGGGTCGCCCGGCGGCGCAGCAGCAGCCCCAGTTCCAGCACGAGCAGTTCTTCGAAAGCCAGACGGTGCCGCGCCGC
>JACQGZ010000259.1 GCA_016199305.1 Armatimonadota bacterium
GTAGTATAACAGGGTAAGGGTTTGCCCGTCCAGAAGTTTTCCCGGGAGACTCAAGGGAGCGATCATGCCGGAGACTGCGCAGGGGGACGAGGTCCAGCGCTACATCCGCCAGTTGAAGAGCGCGGACGTCACCATCCGCAGCGATGCGGCCCACCACCTCGGGCGGCTGCAGGATGAGCGGAGCGTGCCGGCCCTGGCGGAGGCGCTCGCCGACGCCGATGAGTACGTCCGTAAGAGCGCCGTGGCCGCCCTGCGGCGCATCGGCGGCCCCGAGGCGATGGCCGCCCTGCGCACCGCCCTGACCGATCGGTCGGAACAGGTGGTCCTGCAGGCGACCAACGGCCTGCGGGACATGCGCGACAAGGGCGCCGTGGAGGCCCTCATCCGCGTCCTCACCCGGCGCGAACGGTCGCTGGTCAACGCGGCCACGGAGGCCCTGGCCCGGATCGGTCCAGACGCGGTCAAGCCGCTGATGACCGCCTTTGAGGACCGGGGGCTGCGCCGCCGCATCGGCAACCAGGTCTGGAAGATCCTGGTGGAGATGGGATCGAAGGCCGTCGACCCGCTGCTGGAGATCCTCGACCACGACAACCTGTTTGTGCAGCTCACCGGCATCTCGGTGCTGGGCCGGGTGGGAGACCGCCGCGTGGTCGGTCCCCTGATCGACCACTTCCTCAAGGACCCGCCGATGCAGGACGCGGTCGTCACGACGCTCGCCCGGCTGGAGGAGCGCGGGGTGATCGAGCATCCGGACGCGCACCACGGCGACCGGGAGATCTTCCTGCCCCGCGCCGTGGTCGAAGCGTTCGTGGGCCGGCCGCGGGAGGAACTCGTCGAGCAGCTGCGCACCGCGCTGGAGAATCCCGCGCCGAAGGTGCGCCGCTTCGGCCTGAAGGCGCTCTTCTCGCTCTTCGGGGAGGGGGCCCTCGACCAGTTGATCACGTCGCTCGAGGACGAGGACGTCGACGTGAAGCGGCTGGCCGTGAAAATCCTGGGGCGGATGCGAGACAAGCGGGTCATTGATCCCTTGATCCAGCTGGTGCTCAAGGACGGGGACCAGATCGAGGATGCCGTCTGGAACACGATCAAGGTGCTCACCGACCTCCGCGAGTACGAGAGCTTGCGCGCTCGCGTAGCCAAGGAGAAGGTCGGGGGGCAGCCGACGGTGCGCAAGGTGCGTCGGGAGCGAGACGTATCGCCGGATTGGTGGAGAGAACAGGACTGAGCGCTGAGGGTGAGGCGCCGCCTGGCTCGAACTACAGGATACGAGCGGCGGCACCTCACCCTCAGCGCTTTCCTCCTGATCGCGTCCTCATGGAGATTCACCTTAACCACACCACCGTACGCATCCTCCAGGCCGACATCACCACGCTCGACGTTGACGCCATTGTGAATGCGGCCAATACGGCGCTGTGGATGGGCGGCGGGGTGGCGGGGGCGATCAAGCGGCGCGGCGGAGACGCGATCGAGCGGGAAGCGGTCGCGCAGGGACCGATCAGAGTGGGGGAGACGGTCATCACGCGGGCCGGGACCCTGCCCGCCCGGGCGGTGATCCACGCCGCCACGATGGGGCCGGATCTGGTCACCGACGAGACGGCGATCCGCCGGGCCGCCCGCAGCGCGCTGGCCCGGGCGGCCGAGCGCGAGTGGACCTCCATCGCCCTGCCGGCGCTCGGCACCGGGGTGGGAGGGTTCCCGCCGGAGCGCGCCGCCTCCGTGATGATCGACGAGATCGTCAGCCACATCCGCGCCGGCACGACGCTGCGGGAGGTCGTGCTGGCGGTCTGGGGCGGGGAGGCCGAAGCCGCCTTCCGGCGCGCACTGCAGGCGGCCGTCGGGGCATCTGAGCAACCGAGATCATCGGGGTAGGTCCATGGGTCAGCTTGTCGTCTTCATCACCACCGCCGGGGCGGAGGAGGGGGCGCGGCTCGGCCGCGCGCTGCTGGACGAGCGGCTCGCCGCCTGCGTGAACATGGTCCCGGTGCAGTCGGCCTACTGGTGGCGGGGGCAGGTGGAGGAAGCGGGGGAGACCCTCCTCATCGTCAAGACGGTCGATCGCCTCCTCGAGACCATCACCGCGCGGGTGCGGGCGCTGCACTCCTACACCGTCCCGGAGGTCATCGCCCTGCCCATCGTCGGCGGGAACGCCGACTACCTGCGCTGGATCGAGGAGTCGGTCGCCCCGTGAGCGTGCTCGTCACCAATGACGACGGCATCCAGGCGCCGGGGATGCACGCGCTGGCCCGGGCCCTCGCCGCGGCCATCCCCGTCGCCGTGGTGGCCCCGGAACACGAGCGCAGCGCGACGGGGCACGCCATCACGCTGCACAAGCCGCTGCGGGCGGTGCGGGCGAAGATCCCCGGGTTGGACATCCCCGCCTGGGCCACCAACGGCACCCCGGCGGACTGCATCGTCCTCGGCGTCCTCGACCTGCTCCCCGAGCGGCCGGAGGTCGTCGTCTCGGGCATCAACGTGGGGCCCAACATCGGCGGGGACCTCACCTACTCCGGCACCGTCTCGGGCGCGATGGAGGGGGCGATCATGGGGATTCCCAGCATGGCCGTCTCGGTCGCTTCATTTGAAGTAGTGACCTTCGACGTGGCCGCGGCCGCGGCGGTTCGCCTTGTCGAGATCGTGCGCCGCTTCGGGCTTCCCCCCGACACGCTGCTGAACGTGAACGTGCCCAACGTGACCTTGGCAGAGCTCAAGGGCATCGCCGTGACCCGGCAGGGGCAGCGCCGTTACCTCAACCGGCTGGACAAGCGCCAGGATCCCAGGGGCCGCACCTACTACTGGATGGGGGGCGAGGAGGACCCCATGCCCGACGCGGAGGGGACGGACGCCTGGGCGCTGCGGCGGGGGATGATCTCGGTGACCCCCATCCAGATGAACATGACCGCGGAGGACTTCCTGGGGGAGATGGCGCGCCGGCTGGGCGACGTGCGCCTCGAGCCCGTGTGAAATCTGTGGGGGTGCCCCGGGGCCCCAGTTCGCGGAGCGAACTCGTGGGGTGGGGTTGAGGAGGAGAAGAGGCGCGCGCGGGCGAACACCTGCGCGGTTACAACCGAATCGGACGCGCGAACCTGACGTCGTTCCGCCCGACCGTCACACTGTGCATCGGACCTTCATCGGACCATGATCCGGCTCCAGGGCGTTACGAAGCGTCATCCCAACGGGCTGACCGCCCTGACGGACGTCTCCCTCTCCATCGCGGAGGGGGAGTTTGTCTTTCTCATCGGGCCGACCGGCGCAGGCAAATCGACCCTGCTGCGGTTGCTCTACCGGGCGGAAGCGCCCACCACCGGGCGCGTCTTCGTGACCGGGCGGGACATCACCCGTCTGCCTGCCCGGGCGGTCCCGGCGCTGCGCCGCGGCATCGGGGTCGTCTTTCAGGACTTCAAACTGCTCCCCCGCAAGACCGCCTGTGAAAACGTGGCGTTCGCGCTGCAGGTGACGGGAACCCCCCCGGACGAGATCCGGCCGCGTACGCTGGCGGCCCTCGAGGTGGTGGGCCTCGCCGGCCGCGCCGACGCCCTCCCCTGGCAGCTCTCCGGTGGGGAACAGCAGCGCGTCTCTATCGCCCGGGCAATCGTGCACCGGCCGCGGCTGCTGCTGGCAGACGAACCGACCGGCAACCTCGATCCGCGCACCTCCTGGGAGATCATCCAGCTGCTCAGCCGGATCAACCTGCGCGGGACCACCGTGGTGGTGGCCACCCACAACACACTGGTCGTGGATATCCTGCGCAAGCGCGTGATCGAATTGGCGGGCGGCCTGGTCGTCCGCGATGAGGACGACGGGCTCTATGCCAGCCAGGCCTGAGCGGCGCGCGCGCGCGCCCCGGCCCGGGGCGAGCCGCCTGGCGGCCGCCGTCGGCTACGGCGCCGCCGAAGCGTGGACGGCCTTCCGGCGCAACGGGCTGATGAGCCTGGCCGCGGTCCTCACCATCATGGTGACCCTGCTGTTGGTGGGCGCCGGCGCCCACCAACAGCAGGGTCACCATGATGGTGAGGACCGCGGCCAGGCTCATCAGCCCGTTGCGCCGGA
>JACQGZ010000261.1 GCA_016199305.1 Armatimonadota bacterium
AAGCCGCGGCCGCCACCACCGCGCTGAACGGCGCGGTCTACGAGATGATCGCCCACGGCGTGATTACGGGGGCCCTCTTCCTGATCGTCGGCGTGATCTACGACTACCGGGCCCATACCCGCGGCGTGGACGAGTTCGGCGGGCTGGGCTCAGTGCTGCCGGTCTACACGGGCATCACAACGATCTCCATGCTGGCCTCGCTGGGACTGCCCGCGCTGATGGGCTTCGTCGCCGAGTTCCTCATCTTCCTGGGATCGTTCGGGATCTTCCCCACACTGGCCGCCACGGGGCTGCTGGGGATCGTGATCACGGCGGCGATGTTCCTCTGGACGATCCAGCGGATCTTCCTGGGGCCGGCCAACCCGCGCTGGGCGGGGCTGGCCGACATGGACACCCGTGAGCTGGTCTCGCTGGTGCCGCTGGTCGCGGCCATGGTGATCTTCGGGATCTACCCGCGCCCCCTGCTGGACATCATCAACGCGGCCATGACCGGTCTGATAGCGGCGCTGCGCTGACAATGCCTCCCGTCGAGGACCTCTTCGCCGTCCTCCCGGAACTGTGGCTAATCGCCCTCGGGCTGGTGCTGCTGGGCGTGGATCTCGTCGTGGGGCCCCGGCGCAAAGATGTCGTGGGATGGGTGGCGGTGGCCGGGCTGGTCATCGCGCTCCTCCCGGCCTGGGGGCTGGTGGGGACGCTGGTGGGGGCGGGGCGGACCGCCTTCTCCGGCTCCTACGCCGTCGACGGGTTCGCCATCTTCTTCAAGTTCATCGCCATCATCTCCACGGCGCTCGTCATCCTGGCGGCGATGGATTATTTCCGCGCGCCCGCGGCCGGGACCGCGGCCGGCGCCGGGCCGGCCGCCACCGCCACCCCTTTCGAGGGGGAGGTCTACGCGCTGCTGGTCTTCACCGCGGTGGGCCTCCTGCTCATGGCCGCCAGCGCCGACCTGATCCTGCTGGCCCTGGCGATCGAGTTGGTCAGCCTCACCTCCTATGTGCTGGCGGGCTACCTGAAGGGGCACCCCAAGAGCAACGAGGCCGGCCTGAAGTACTTCCTCTTCGGGGCGGCGGCCTCGGCGACGATGTTCTACGGGTTCTCGTTCCTCTACGGCCTGACGGGGTCGACCAACCTCTATGTCATCGCCGAGCGGGCCGGCCAGATTCCCGTTCCCATCCTCACCGTCTCGCTGGCGCTCATGCTGGCGGGCTTCGGATTCAAGATCTCGATGGTACCCTTCCACCAGTGGACGCCGGACGTCTACGAGGGCGCGCCCACGCCGGTGGCCGCGTTCCTCTCGGTGGCCTCCAAGGCGGCGGGCTTCGCGGTGCTGCTGCGGGTGGTGGTGGTGGCGGTGGCGCCGTCGGGGCTGGACTGGGTGGCGCTGGTGGCGGGGTTGTCGGCGGTCTCGATGTTCCTGGGGAACCTGCTGGCGCTCCCGCAGCGCAACATCAAGCGGATGCTGGCCTACTCCAGCATCTCGCACGCGGGCTTCATCCTGATCGGAGTGGCCGGGTTCGCCTCCGGCGGCGTCTTCGGCGGGACCGCGCTGCTGGTCTACCTCTTCCAGTACGTGTTCACCAACCTGGGAGCCTTCTTCGTGGCCGCGCTCATCGGCTCGCGGCTGGGCTCGGACGACATCCCCGACTACGCCGGGCTCGCCCAGCGCGCCCCCGCGCTGGCCTTTCTGATGGCCCTCTTCATGCTGTCGCTCACCGGGATTCCGCCGACGGCGGGGTTCTTCGCCAAGCTGGCCGTCTTCGGAGCCGCCCTGGAGCGGTCGCCGGACCTGCTCTGGCTGGTGGCGGTGGGAGTGATCAACAGCGTCATCTCGCTCTTCTACTACGTGGGCGTCATCCGCGCCATGTACCTCATGCCCGCCGCGGACCCCTCTCCGGTGCGCCAGCCCGCCGCCATGCAGGCGGCCCTCTGGATCGCCGGGGTGGGCACGCTCGCCCTCGGGATTTTCCCCGGTCCAGTGATCTCCCTGGCGCGCACCGCCGCCTTGTTGCTCCCCTAGCAGTCTGTTATCATAGTCTCTGGCCGTTTCTACCTGACATGAAGAGGCGTACTGCGATTCGCCCGGGGAGGGGTTCTCCCAGGGCGTTTTGGATGTCAGAAGGCCCTTTTTCGCCCCGCATCGCCATAACGAGTCGCGGTCCCGTCGGGAGTTCCCGGCACGCAATCATGCACGCAGGGTGCGGACACTGATGGCCGATCATCACGCCCGTCACGACGACAACCCGCTCCAGCTCATCGCCGAGAAGGAGCGAGAACTGGAGGCCCTGCTCGACCGCGCCCGCCAGGAGGCCGCCGGCCTGGTCGAGGCGGCACGGCGGGAGGCCGAGGCCGCGCTGAAGAAGGCACGAGACGACGCCGGGGCGATGGCGCAGACATCTGCGGCCCGCGCCGACCGAGAGGCCAAGGAGATCGCCGACGGAGTCGTCGGCCGCGCCCGCACCGAGGCGGATGGCCTGCGGGACCGCGCCGCCGAGCGGATGGATGCCGCCGTGCGGCTGGTCGTGGACCGGGTCGTGGGGGG
>JACQGZ010000262.1 GCA_016199305.1 Armatimonadota bacterium
GATCACCGATCCCGGCGAAGCCGCCGGGCGCGCCCGGCGGCTCGTCACCGAGGGTCTCGTGACGGCCGTTTCCGGCGAGACCATCGCGGTCCGCGCCGACACGCTGTGCATGCACAGCGACACGCCCGGCGCCGCCGCCCTCGCGGCCGCGGTGCGCCGGGTGTTGCTGGATGCCGGGGTGCGCATCGCGCCTTTGCGCGAATGGCTGTTTATGACGTGACGAGGATGAGGAAGGCCAAGGGGTCCCCGATAGCGGGCGGGGCCGGACCTCCTCTCTCTCTTCACGTTATAATAAGAAGGTTCGCGCCTCCGGCGCGTCGCGGTCTCCCATGATCAGCAGACGGCTCCGCACCTACCTCATCAGGCACCGCCGCGCGTACGTCCAGGGATTTGCCCTGGGCGTGCTGGCCACGGGCGTCAGCCTGGTCGCCCCCTCCGTGCTGCGGCGGGCGGTGGACGGCATCCGCGCGGGGATGGCCACGCGCGACCTGGTGGAACTGGCCGCGATCTATGTCGGGCTGGCGGTGGTGGCCGCGGCGATCCGCTTCTTCTGGCGCATGCAGATCATCGGCGCGTCGCGGCGGATCGAATATGAGATCCGCAACGACTACTTCGCCCACCTGCAGCGGCTGCACCTGGGGTTCTTCCAGCACACCCGCACCGGCGACCTGATGGCGCGGGCGATCAACGACCTGAACGCGGTCCAGCGGCTGGCCGGGCCGGGGATCATGTACGCCATCAACACGCCCGTGATGCTGCTGCTCGTCGGCGCCTGGATGTTCACCCTGGACGTGCGGCTGGCGCTGGCGGTCTCGGTGATCCTGCCGCTGGTGACCCTCACCTTCGTCGTCCTAGGGCGACGGATTCACCAACGCTACGAGCGGGTGCAGGAGCAGTTCAGCACCATCTCCGCGCGGGCGCAGGAGAACTTCTCGGGGATCCGGGTGGTGAAGGCCTTCGCGCAGGAGCCCTACGAGATCGAAGACTTCGCCGGGCTCAACCGGGAGTTCATCCGCCGCAACCTCCGCCTGATCCGGATTCAGGGAGCGCTGTGGCCTTCGATGCACCTGATCCTGGGCGTTGCACTGGCGATGCTGCTCTGGCAGGGCGGGCTGGCGGCGGGCGAGGGGCGCATCACCGTCGGCACGCTGGTGCAGTTCTACGCCTACCTGGGGCAGCTTGGCTGGCCGATGATCGCGCTGGGCTGGGTGATCAACCTGGTCCAGCAAGGCATGGCGTCGATGGGCCGGCTCGATGAGATCTTCAACGCCCGCCCCCAGATCGCCGATCACCCGGACCCGCAGCCGGTGGCGGCGCTCGCCGGGCGGATCGAGTTCCGCGGGGTGGGGTTCGCCTACAACGGACACCGGGTGCTGCGCGACATCACCCTCACCGTCCCCGCCGGCAGCACCCTGGCCGTCGTCGGTCCGACCGGCAGCGGCAAGAGCACCCTGGTGAACCTGATCGCCCGCCTGATCGACCCGACCGAGGGCGAGGTGCTCCTCGACGGGATCGAGACCCGCCGGCTGCCCCTGGCGACCCTGCGCAAGGCGATCGGCTTCGTCCCGCAGGAGCCCTTCCTTTTCTCGGAAACCATCGAGGAGAACCTGCGCTTCGGCGTGGAGGCGGGGGACGGCCTGCGGGCCGCCGAGGCTGCGGAGGTGGCCCAGCTGGCCCGCGACGTCCAGGACTTCCCCCACGGGTATGCGACCGTCGTGGGCGAGCGCGGGGTGACGCTGTCCGGCGGCCAGAAGCAGCGCGCGACGCTCGCGCGGGCGCTGGCCCGCGACCCGGCCATCCTCATCCTGGACGACGCCCTCAGCAGCGTCGACACGCACACGGAGGAGCAGATCCTCCGGGGGCTGGGCGGGGTCATGGCCACGCGCACGAGCATCATCATCTCCCACCGCATCTCCACGGTGCGGGGCGCGGACCAGATTGTGGTGCTGGACGACGGCCGCATCGTCGAGCGGGGGACGCACGAGGAATTGCTCGCCGCAGGCGGGCTCTACGCCGACCTCTACCGGAAGCAATTGCTGGCCGACGAGCTGGAAGCGGAAGCCTAGCATGGCGATGCACTTTCAGGAAGACGAGATCCTGGGGAAGGCCTACGACGCCCGCCTGATGCGGCGGCTCCTCGCCTACGTGCGCCCGTACTGGCCGCTGGTGGCGGTCTCGGTGGTGCTGATGCTGCTCCACCTGGCCACCTCGTTGGCCGGGCCCTACCTGTGGCGGATCGGCATCGACGACTACGTCACGCCGCGGCGGCTGGAGGGGCTCGGCCGGCTCACCCTGGCCTACCTGGGGATCCTGGCCGCCGGGTTCGGGCTGCGCTACCTGCACAGTTACCTGATGACCACCGTGGGGCAGCGCGCCATGTTCGACCTGCGGATGGCCCTCTTCAGCCACCTGCAGGGGCTCTCGGTGCGCTTCTACACGCACACCCCGGTGGGCCGCCTGATCACCCGCATCACCAACGACATCGACGCGCTGAACGAGATGATCACGCAGGGCATCGTCGGGATCTTCGGAGACCTGATCATGCTGGTCGGCATCGTCGGCGTCATGCTGCTGCTCTCCTGGCGCCTGGCGCTGATCACCTTCACCGTGCTCCCATTGATCCTCTACGTCACGGCGCAGTTCCGGGTGAAGGCGCGCGACACCTACCGGGCGGTGCGCACGCGGCTGGCCCGCCTCAACGCCTATTTGAACGAGAACATCACGGGGATGCCGATCGTCCAGCTCTTCAACCGGGAGCGGCGGAACTTCGAGCAGTTCGACGGCCTGAACCGCGACCTGCTCACCTGGAACCTGCGCGGCCTGCGGGCCTTTGCCATGTTCCACCCCTCGGTGGGGGTGATCAGCTCGCTGGCCATCGCCTTCATCCTCATCTTCGGCGGCGGTCTCTTCCGGGCGACGGTGACGATCGGGCTGCTCGTGGCCTTCATCCAGTACGCGCACCGCTTCTTCGAGCCGATCGAAGAGCTGGCGGAGAAGTACAACATCCTGCAGGCGGCGATGGCCTCGTCGGAACGTCTCTTCCGGTTACTCGACGAGGCGGTGGAGGTGACCGATCCGCTCGAGCCGGTGCCGCTGCAGCGGGTGCGCGGGGAGATCGAGTTCCGCAACGTCTGGTTCGCCTATGAGCCCGACGACGAGGGGACGCCGGACTGGGTGCTGCGGGACGTCTCCTTCCACATCCGGCCGGGGGAGAGCGTGGCCTTTGTCGGCTACACCGGGGCGGGGAAGTCGTCGATCATCAACCTGATCACCCGGTTCTGGGATCCGCAGCGCGGCCAGGTGCTGGTGGACGGGGTGGACGTGCGGCGCTTCGCCCAGCGCGACCTGCGCCGGCACATCGGCCTGGTGTTGCAGGACGTCTTCCTCTTCAGCGGCACGGTGGAGTCCAACATCCGGCTGGGCAACGCCGACATTCCGGACGGGACGGTGCGGGAGGCGGCCACGTTCGTGAACGCCCACCGCTTCATCGACCGGCTGCCCAAGGGCTTCAAGACCGAGGTGAAGGAACGGGGCGCCACCCTCTCCGTGGGACAGAAGCAGCTGATCGCCTTCGCCCGGGCCATCGCCCACAACCCGGAGATCCTCCTCGTCCTGGACGAGGCCACCAGCAGCGTGGACACGGAGACGGAGATCCTGATCCAGGACGCCCTGGCCAAAGTCCTCCGGGGGCGGACCTCGATCATCATCGCCCACCGCCTCAGCACCATTCAGCACGTGGACCGCATCATCGTGCTGCACAAGGGCCGGATCGTCGAAGAGGGACGGCACCACGACCTGCTGGGTCGCGGCGGTATCTACACCAAGCTCTACCAGCTCCAGTACCGCGACCAGGAGGTGCGGATCCCCCGGC
>JACQGZ010000263.1 GCA_016199305.1 Armatimonadota bacterium
CCGCGCAGTTCGGCGGCGTCGGCGGCAATGCGCGCCTTCAGGCCGGTCAGTCGCTCTCGAGCAGCGTGCTGCGGAGCCACCGCAAATCCTCCTTGAAGGCCGCCGCCAGGATGCCCAGGCGCCGCCGGCGCAGCCGGCCCAGCCCGATCGCCGCGGCCAGCGCCATCAGCAGCGCGGTGACGTCCAGCACGATCACCGCGGCCTGCCAGGGCGCCAGCACCGCGGCCAGCGCCAGCACCGCCGTGACCACCATCATCGCCAGCACCAGCACCCCCAGGACGGCGGCCACGCCCAGCAGCATCACCCCGATGACCACGTCGCGCACGGTGGCCCGGGCCTCTTCTCCGGCCTGCACCGCGTAGATCTGCAGCAGGGCCGCGACATTGCTGAGCAGCCGGCGGAGGATTGTGGGAATCGGCTCCCCGTCGCCTTCGGTCCTCATGTCCGCGACATCATTCCCGACGACGGTGCGAACCCCCTGCCGGGGGGCGCGTCATCGCACCCCGGTCTGAGCGGCGCCAGGCCGCAGACGGCGCACCGTGGCGAACCCGGCGAGCAGGGGCAGCCAGATCGTGAACAGGCGAAACAGGAGCGTGGCGGCGACCGCCGTGGCCACCGGCACTCCCAGGGAAGCGAACGTCAGGGTCATGGCTCCCTCCACAACGCCCACCCCGGAGGGAGTCACCGAGACGACCATGAACAGCGCGCCGACGACATAGCCCGCCACGAGGATGTCGGGAGGCACCGGATGGCCGACGGCCCAAAACGCCGCCTCGGTTCACGAGCACGAGAAAGAGCATCCCGGGAGCCACCATCCACAAAATCCGCTTCATCGCGCCCCACCTTCAACGCCGCACCGCGAGTGCTCCTGCGCCGGAACTCCATGCCAATAGATGCGCTACAGTCTAAAGGTGCTGTGGAAGGATCTCGCCGCTGTCATGGGCTCGTAGCCGCCGTGGGGGCCGTCCTCACGGATCTCAGTTACCTGGTGCAGGCGGCTTTCCCCCCCGTAGCCCGCCTGCTGACCCCGTATTTTCGATGGACGTACGGGCGCCTCGCGCCCCACTATGAGAACCACATCATCGCCCGGACCCTCGGATACGGGGAAGCGCTCCGCGTCGCGCTGCATCAGTGCGACCTCACCCCTCGCTGGTGCGCGGACATCGCTGCGGGAACAGGGTCCGCCACGCGGGTGCTCCGGAGGCGCCATCCCCAGGCCCGCGTGGTGGCGATCGACCTCTCCCTCTCCATGTTGCAAGAACTAGAGGGGGCGGAAGGGGTGAACCGGATCGTCGGCACCGGCTGGGCTCTCCCACTGGCCAGCGGTGGCCTGGATCTGGCGGTGCTGCAGAATGCACCCCCCTCCTTCGTGGAACTGGCCCGGGCCGTCCGTCCGGGCGGCGTGGTCTTCTTCAGTCTCTCGGCGGCGGGGCTCATCCCCGCCAGCCTCAGGCGGTGGTTGCTGCGCCGAGCTGTGCCGGTGGTGCTCGCGCCTCTGGGGGAAACCACCGCCGGCAGCGGCATCACCTGGTCGTTCCGGAGAATGCATTAGCATCCCGGGGGACGGCAAAGAGCTCGTTCCGCCGGACGAAGCTCGCCAGGAGCAGCCGCAGGTACGGACTGTGGATCTGGCTGCGGTGGGCATCAATCGCGTGGCGCTTGTCCTGCACGGCCTCCGGCGACAGCGCGAACTCCACCCACGACCACCCCAGGGGCTGGGACAGGGCGGCAGGGGGCAAGAGCGGTTCCTGTGAGGCCAGGCGCAATGGCCGGGGGAAGCCCTGCGCATGCACCAGGAAGGTATACAATCGAGCCCCGCCGCGGTGCGCCTCGACCAGGGCATAGACGGCGCGGTGGTCCGGGTGCCGGTCAAACGGAGCGTGGGTAATGATCACAGTCGGGCGCACCTGCTCCACGACCTGCTGCAGCAGGGCTGCGAGGGCCGGGGCGGTGTACGGCGCTTCTGGCGCGACGACCCCCGGGTATGCGGCGCGGCGAAGCAGGGTGAATGGGGACGTCACGGGGACTTCACTGGCCAGGACATCGGCGAGAGCCCGGTCAGGAAAGCCGAAGAAGAAGACCTGATCCGTCGCCACACCGAGCCGGCGCAGCCCTTCAATCGTCTCTCCCTGCCGGACGATCCCGGTCTTGACAAAGTCCGCCGCGTGCGAGCGCAGGTGCCGGCCGATCAGTGCCGCGCTCACGCGGTTGCTGTCGCCGTTCGTCACGACGACGACGCTCACCGGCACCCCGGTGCGATGGGCGGTACCCATCAGCCCTCCCGCCCCGATGACCTCGTCGTCGGGATGGGCCACCACCAGGAGCACCCGGTCGCCCGGTTGCAGCGGGGACCGTGTCGAGACATGCGCCGCGTCGGAGGGCGAGAGCAGGAAGACCGGCGCGAACAGCACAAGCAGGGTGACGAACACCAGCAGCGCAACACCCACGGATCGTGACCTCCTTTTCCTTGACCCTCGGAGGCCCCTCCAGGCCGTAGCGACTAACCGGAGCTGATGGAGCACGTCGGAGGACGCTCGCATCTCCTGACGCAGGCCCTTCACGGTGCCGTACTTCTGCCGCTTCCGCTGGTGGCTCACCCCAGCGAGAGGGACCTGCAGGACGCGGGCCCGCCGCCTCCGCGCCAGATGGTCCAGGGCGATCTCGAAGCCGAATCCGGTGGCGGCCAGGGCTTCCGCGTGGGCCAGCAGGCGGCGGTGAAGGGCCCGCTGTCCCGAAAGACGGGGCAGCAGCCCATGCCGGCGATCCCCCGTGAAGACGCCCACCGCCATCTCCGCCTGCCCTGCCCGCACGGGCGCGAGAAGCTGGCTGATATGCCCGGGCTGGATCCCGCAGAGATCAGCATCGAGGAGGACCAGGACCTCTCCCTGAGCCTGTGCGGCCGCGGCGAGAATCGCTGCGCCTTTGCCCTGGTTGTGAGCGAACGTGATGACGCGATCGGCCCCCGCGTCCGCCGCACAGCGGACGGTATGGTCCGTCGAGCCGTCGGACACGACAATGATCTCGTCCACGTCCGGACAGGCGCATGCTGCCCGGATGACGGCTGGCACACGCGTCGCCTCGTTGTAGGCGGGAATGAGACAGGAAACCCTCATCGCAGCCAGCCGCTCTCCGAAATTCCCTCTAGCGGCGGCGGAGTTGCCGCACATGTTGGCGTGTCCGCACGACCGGAGTCTCCTGTGGGACAATGCTGTCCGACCCGTCAGTCTCCAGGACTGCCAGTTTGAGCCGCAAACCGCCAAAGATCACCACGTAGACCGCAGCCGTCCGAATGACAATCTCCCACACAGGGACGGCCAGGTTAAGCATCCGCGGATCACCTCCAGACAAAGGCGCCGAGCCACTCGGAAGAACTCCCGGCGTCTCTACTTGGGACGGACGATCACGAATTCGGTGAGGTCGAGCAGGCTCTGCCGGGCGGAGGAGGGAGCCAGCCCCTCCAGGGCGGCGGCCGCGCGATCCGCGTAGCGGCGGGCGACGCCCAGAGCGTAGTCGATGGCGCCATAGCGGCCCAGCAAGAGCCGGACTTCTTCCATTTCCCCATCTCGGGAGGGCAGTTGCAGCAGGCGCAGGAGGGCGGCCCGGTCGGTGTCGCTGGCGCTGCGCAGGACGTGGATGACCGGCAGGGTCACATTGCCGCCCTGGATGTCGGAGCCGATCGGCTTGCCGAGTTCCTCGGCGCGGCTGGTCATGTCCAGCGCGTCGTCGGTGATCTGAAACGACATCCCCCAGGCCAAGCCGAATTCGGCCAGCGCCCGGGCCTGCGGCGGGGAGGCCCCGGCGACCAAGGCGCCGGCCCGGCAGGCCGCGGCGAAGAGCGCCGCCGTCTTGCCCTCGATGATGTCGAGGTAAATCCCCTCTTCGCCGTGCGGCTCACTTGCGTACTCGATCTGCTTGATCTCCGCCTGGCTCATCCGCACCGCCGCCTCCGCCACGGCCGGCGCCACCTCGGGGTGGCGCACGCGGCTGATCAGGTCGAAGGCGCGGGCGAAGAGCAGGTCGCCCAGCAGGACGGCGACCTGGTTTCCCCACTGCACGTTCACCGTGGGCGTGCCGCGGCGGGTGTCCGCCGCATCGATGATGTCGTCGTGGATCAGCGAGGCGATGTGGATCAGTTCCACCGTCCCCGCGATGTAGAGGCGCTCGGTCGCTCCGCCCCCGATCGCCTCGGCGCTGAGGCAGGCGAGAGCGGGGCGCACCAGTTTCCCGCGGGTGGAGAGGACATAGGCCACCAGTTCGCCGATGAACGGGTCGTCGCTGACCAGTTCGGCACGTAGGAGGCCGTCCAGCGCATCGAGGTCGCGCTGCACCGGCGCGTAGATCGTGGCCAGGTCCACCATCGCGGGCTCCAAAGCGACGGCGGCCGTGAACCCGCGGCCGCCGCCCGTCTTACTGCGAGACCGTCAGCGTCCCCGTCATCCCGGCCTCTTGATGGCCCGGGATGGTGCAGAGCACCTTGTAGGTCCCGGCCTTCAGGTCCGCGCTCGCGGTCTTCGTCTCGCCCGGCTGGATCCCCTCGACCTTGACGTCCGTGCCCTCGACGATGAAGTTGTGTTCCACCGAGCCGGCGTTCTTGATCTCGAAGGTCACCGCACCCGCCTTGGCCGTCATCCCCTTCGGGTCAAACTTGAACTCGGTCTCCGTCACGCTGACCGTCGTCCCCTGCGCGGGCGGCGGGGGCGTCCCACCCTGCTGACCGCCACCTCCGCAGGCTGCGACCAACATCATGGTCACCAGCAGCAGGGCAGAGAGCCGTGCACCTTGCGCCATTGCCTGCCTCCTTTCGACTGCCGTCGGATTGGGGCCGCGCGCGCGAGCGCCGGCCGTCACTACGGTACCATACCGCGGTGGGGAAGTTGAACCTGGGCGGCGCGCGCCCGCGCGGTCAGGCTTCCGCAATCAGGCCAAAAGATGCGACGAAGACCAGCAGTAAGAAAAAGATGATATAGAAGACCAGGTAGAAGAGGACGACGCGCAGCGGAAGCTTCCGGTGGGTCACGGCGACTCCTCCGAGGGGGTGACGGACCCGGTCGGGGCGGCCGGTCGGGTCGACGCCGCCGGCGCGGGCCCCCCGGCGGGAGCGGCGGGGCGCGCGGGACGGCTGGGCGCGGCGGGGGGCAGCGCTGCCAGCCGCTGCAGGAAGGTCGCCACGTCCTCCAGGAAGGCCGGGCGGTCGTGCAGCCCGTGGGCCAGCATGGCCAGACGGCCGGCCTCCACGCGGCGCCGCGACAGCCTCCGCGCGAGCTGCTCCACCCTGTCGCGCATCAGGTAGTTGCCCTCCCGGTTGAGGCAGTCGCCGTAGGGGCAGCCGGTGACGAACGCCCCGTCGGCGCCGGCGCGCAGTGTCTCCTCCAGCCAGTCGGGACGCATGAACCCCGAGCAGGGGACGCGCACGATCCGCACGGAGGGATGGGCGGAGAGGCGCCCGTCGCCGTCGGTGAGGCCCTCGGTGGCCACGGCCCAGTCGCAGACGAACCCGACGACCTTCGGCTCCGCCATCCTTCCTCCTATGCCGTCACCGTCTGAGAGGCCGGTGCCGCCACCGCCTGGGCGATGCGGCGCGTGAGATCGGCTTCAAGGAACTTGGGCAGTTCGAGCGCCTCAAAGGGACACGCCCCCACGCAGATGCCGCACTCCACGCAGCGCGAATCCATCACCACGGCCAGCAACTTGCGGTTCGCCGCCGCCTTCGTCACACCCGGGTGCGGCGAGGGCACCATCACGATCGCGTCGTAGGGGCAGTCGTAGTAGCACAGCTCGCAGCCGGTGCAGTTGCCGTCGATCACCTGGGCCACCCCGGCGTGACGGACCCCCATCGCCGGCTCCGTCTCCCGGTCGAGGTACGGAATGACGTACCCGGCCAGGAAGAGCAGGATGAGGCCCCCCATCACCACGCCCGCCGGCAGCCAGTTGGTCAGCCAGAACGGCAGCAGGAAGAAGACGTCGAGCGGGTAGGAGGTGACGCCGACCCCCGGCTGGGCCGGAACGCCGGCCACCGGCGCCGTCCCCGGCAGGGCGGCCAGCAGGGTGATCAGCCCCAGCGTGGTCAGCACCCAGGTCGCGGGCGGCCAGATCTTCGGATGGCGCAGCCGCACGTAGTGCCACCAGAGCAGCAGATAGAGGAACGAGGCGGTGCCGATGTGCAGGAAGAGAATGCGCGGCAGCAGGGCGTCGCTGATGCCCGGCCCCCCCAAGAAGAGGTGGGCCAGAGGCGGCCCGGCCAGCGGGATCGCCCTGAGCATCTGCACGAAGATCTGGGTGATGGCCTGCGCCCGTGTGTCCCAGACCAGCTGGTAGCCGTTCACGCCGATGAAACCGCCGAGGATCAGCAGGAACATCCCGGAGATCCAGGGCCCGTCCCGTGAGAAGAGGTAGCGGTCGGTAAACCAGTTGCGGAACAGGTGCAGCAGCGCGGCGATGATGAAGGCATCCGCGGCGTAGCGGTGGATGCCGCGCAACAGGCCCCCGTAGGGGACGGCGTCGGTGAGGTAGGCGACCGAGGCGTACGCCCCATCCAGGCTGGCCACGTAATAGAAGAAGAGGAGGATCCCCGAGACGACCAGCACCAGCAGGAAAAAGTTGGTCAGCCCGCCAGTGTAGTAGAGCGGGTTCCAATCGGTCGGGTAGACGCGGTTGATGGTGACGTCCAGTTTCAGCGTCTGCCGCAGCAGCCAGGAGAGCGCCCGCCGGTACACGTCCCCCTCCTAACTCCGCTCGGCCCCACGCGGACCGGTGATGCCCAGTTTGCGCAGGAAGAGCCCGATCACCCCGTAGGCCACCAGGATCGCGCCCAGGGCTCCGCCGCCCAGGGCGTAGTTGTCGAGCACCTCGCCCAGGATGATCAGCGCCGCGAGGACCAGGGAGAGACCGGCCAGCGCCACGACGGCGAGGAAGGAGACGCGGCGGCTACCCATGGTGGCCACGGTCCAGCAGCCGGTCGAAGGCTCCGATGCGGCGGCGCACCCGCCCGGCCGCGCGGTCCGCGGCGTAGAGGACGAACGCCAGGTAGAGCAGGCTGCCCACAAACGCGGCGGCGTAGATCAGGAAGGGACCGGGCGGCAGCGTCGGCCGTCCCGTCCAGGCGCCGCGGGCAGCCCCCCAGAGGGCGGAGAAGGAGTAGACTGCCACGGCGAAGGCGGCCAGCGAGACGACGGTGCGCCTCATGGCGTCTCCGTCGAGTGGGCCGCGGGGGCGCGCGGCGCGGGGCGCGCCGGCGGAGGCGGGAGCTGCCGCCCCTGCCAGCGGCGCCGCAGGAGATGCCAGACGAAGGCCAGGGACATGACGATCGACGTGACCAGCAGGATCAGCGGCGGCTCCCGCTCGATCTGCGCGATGTTCCACATGATCAGGGTCGTCAGAGCCAGGAAATAGAAAAGCGCCAGGACGCCCAAGACGAAGAAGAGCGGTCGGTCCATGGGATGCCGGGACCTGCCGCGGTCGAGGAAGGGCACCAGCATGCCCACGCCGATCAGCAGCCCCGGCCCCAGCCCCGCCCACAGC
>JACQGZ010000264.1 GCA_016199305.1 Armatimonadota bacterium
ACACCGAGGTGAAGAACATCTTCATCGCCACGTAAGACCTCCACAGTACCCTGCCACCTGCCTGGTTGTCGGACAAGTGTTCGTATAGATGCCTTGACAATCGTACATATGTTCGCTATATTTGAGCCATGAAGGCGGATCTGCCCCGACCCCTTACCCCCCGGCAGCAGCAGATCCTTGAGCATCTGGCCGCCTCGATCCGGCGCTCCGGCTACGTGCCGTCGGTGCGGGAGGTCGGACGGGCGCTCGGCCTGCGCTCTCCGTCCACCGTCCACCAGCACCTGCACGCCCTGGAACGCAAGGGCTACATCAAACGGTACGGCGACCGGATGCGCGTGCTGCAGATCACGGATCGGAGCGCCCTGCCCGAGGATGAAGAAGTGGCCACCCTGCCGCTGGTCGGCCGCATCTCCGCCGGGGTCCCCGTCCTGGCGGAGGAGCACGTCGAGGAGATGATTCCCGTCCCGCGACGGATGGTGGGATGGCATGACGAGTGCTTCCTGCTGACCGTGCGCGGAGATAGCATGGCGGGCGCGGGCATCATGAGCGGGGATCTGGTGGTCGTGCGCTGCCAGCCGGCGGCGGAGCCGGGGGAGATTGTCGTGGCCCTGTACGGGGAGGAGGCGACGGTGAAGCGGCTCATCCTCGAGGAGGGCCGCCCGGTGCTCAAACCCGAGAACGAGGCGTATAGAATCCTGCGCGGCGAGTTCTCGATCATCGGCAAAGTCGTGGGCTTGCTGCGCAGCTACCGGGGGGCGGCCGGATGATCTCGCCTCGCCCGGCTGCGGTCGCGGGGCTCCCGCCGGCGCTGCGCAGAGGGCGGCGATCGGGCCGGCCCCGCCGGTACGCGGTCCCCCACCGGATGCCGCGGCCGCTTCGGGAGAGTGCGCCCCCGGCGCCGTCGCTGCTGACCCTCTGGCTCGACGACCGCCGCGCCCTCCCACTCAAGTGGGGCCTGCTGGCGCTGGCGCTCCTGGGCGTGGCGCTGCTGGAAGCCCCGCTCTAGTCTAGTTCGCCATGAAAAACACTGATGTGGCAGAGTTTTCGGAGAGCCCCTGTGGTCCACAGGAGCCCGGGAAGGTGCCCGCACCTGCCCGCGCTATCCCGGAGGTGCTCCGCACGGCTCAGCGCCCATGATGCCCAGGCCTCCAGACGGTGCGGATCCACGTCACTTCCTCGGAGTTTGACTACCGCTCGCACCGTGTGGATGTACGCACGCACGTTTGCGGCTTGCCGCCAACGGTCTATCTGCTCAAACAGTGCCCTCAGGCGTTGTGCTTCCTCGCGCTCTTGTTGCTCCCGCTTCAGACGTGAGTTCAGCCGCCCGCCGCCGACGGCTCCCCCGGGGAGAGTCAAGAGCCCCCAGTGGGTCCTTCCGCATTGCAATGGGTGTGGCAGTCGGGTAGGCTATGGCTTGACAGGGAACATCGATGTCTACATCTCGGATCAGGAACCGCTATCGCCTGCCTCGCGAGTGCATCTGTCTTTGCGGAGGCTCGTAGCCTCCGCGTCTCCCTCCGGTCTCTGACCGGCCGGAATCCCTAAACCAGAAACACATACTGCCGCCATCGTTTGGGGTGGTTGACCGTGGCCAAGCCGATTGCTCAACCATTTGCCCAGCCCGCGTTCAGGGCGCATCCACAGACCCTGGCCGGGCTGCTTGTCCTGGCGGCCACCGCGGCGGTCATCCTGACCGTCAGCCGCCGCGATCCGGAATTCGGGGTCTTCGCCGCATTGGGCCTGGGATTCGGTGTGGCCCTGCAGCGCAGCCGTTTCTGCTTCAACGCGGCTTTCCGCGACCTCTGGCAGTTTCGTTCCGGCCGGACGATGAAGGGGGTCATCGTCGGCATGAGCGTGGCCACCGTTGGCTTCGGGATTCACATGTACACCCTCCTCCCGAACCCGTCGCTGGGCGTGGTCGCCCCTGAGGCCCACGCCACCCCACTGAGCCTGGCCCTCGTTGTGGGCGGGCTGCTTTTCGGCATCGGCATGGTCGTCGCCGGGGGATGCGTCTCCGGGTCCATCTACCGGATGGCTGAAGGGTACGTCGCTTCCTGGGTGAGTTTCGCCGGCATCATGGGCGGCCTGCTGCTGGCGGCCCACACCTGGAACTGGTGGTGGGAGCACTTCATCCGTGATGCACCCGTCGTCTGGTTCCCCCGATACCTGGGCTATGGCGGGGCGGTGGCGTTGACGCTGGCGGGACTGCTGGGCACCTACCTCCTGGTCCTCTGGATCGAGTCCCGCGGCGGGCCGGATATCCGGGAAGCCGCACAGCCGGAGCCGGTGGAGACCTTCGGCGCCAGGGTGCGCGCGCTTGTCCACGCGGTGGTGGGACGAGGATGGCCGGTGGCTGTCGGCGGCATCGTTGTGGGGTTGCTCAACGTCTTCTCCTACGACGTCCATATGCCCTGGCGCGTCGTCGGGGAGATGTCGCGATGGGCTTCGGGGTTCGGCAGCCTTGTGGGCCTCGCCCCGGGGCCCTTGCAGGGCACCGAGGAACTCGCCGCCTGCACGCTCACTGTGGGTGGGGGCCTGCTCACCCACGGGCTGGTCCTCAACGTCGGGCTGTTCGGCGGGTCCCTGCTGGCCGCGCTGGCGGCGCATGAATTCAAGGTGCGGGTCCCGCGGAACCGTGTGCGCTATCTCCAGTCTGCCGCCGGAGGGCTGGCGATGGGCTACGGCGCCGCCATCGCCCTGGGATGCACGGTAGGGGCGTTCTTCTCGGCGATCCCCTCGCTCGCCCTCAACGGCTGGGTGTTCGCCGTGGCCTTGGCGGGCGGTGCCTTTCTCGGCTTGCAAGTGATCCGGCGAATTCCCTGAGGACGGTGGAGCATGCTCCTGGACGTGCGTGGAGAGACCTGCCCCTATCCGATGCAGAAGGTGATGGACGCGCTGGAAACGCTCCCGAAAGGGGAGGAGCTGGAGGTGCTCCTGGATCATCCCCCCGCGATCGAGACGATCAAGTGGCTGGCCGCGCGGCGGGGGTTTGCCGTTGAGGTGGAGACCATAGGCAGTAGCGAGTGGCGGCTCAGGCTCCGCCGGAGGGAGGAGGTGGTGGCATGATCAGGCGAGGGGCTGCGATCCTCACGATCCTGGGTGTCCTGTTCTGGGGCTTGGCCGCGGAGTCCGCGCAACCGGTTCTGGCCTACGTCTTCAACCTGGGATCAAAGGACGTAACGATCATCAATACGGCCATGAATGCAAAGGTCCGCACGAAGCCGCTCGGGGCTTCGGTGAAGTGGCTTACCACCGAGCAGGATTTCTTCGACGGACGGCTCGTATGGACGTACGAGGATCTCCCGGACGGCATGGTGGATGTGATCGCGATCGATCTCCAGAAGATAGAAGTGGTGCGCCGCGTCCGGGTGGGCAAGGGCCCAGCCCACTCGGTGGTCCTCACGCCGGACAGACGCCAGGCCGTCGTCAACCTTGCCGGCGATGACAAGCTCGTGGCCGTAGATACCCGCACGGGACAGATCGTCAGGGAAGTTGCTGTGGGCAAGTTCCCGTGCGACCTGGACCGCACGGGGGATGGACGCTTTGCCTACTTCCCAGAGCGGGACCAGGACACTGTGGCGATGGTCGACCTGACCACCTTTCAGGTGGTCAAGCGCGTCTCCATGGGCGAGGGGGCGCGACCGCACATGCTACGGGTCTCCCCCGATGGGCGCTTCGTCTGGGTCCAGAACGCGCGGGCCAACACCAACGTCGTTCTAGATGCGCGGACCCTGGACGAGGTCGCGGTCCTCCCGGTAGGGAAGGCGCCTGTGACCAACGCCTTCACCCCTGACGGACGGTTCAGCTATATCAGCCACTCTGCGGATAACTTCATTTCCGTCGTGGACACCCACACGTTCAAGGAGGTCAACCGGATCAGAGTGGCCGAGGGGCTGACGGTCATCGCCTTCAGGCCCGATGGGAAGTTTGCCTACGTCGCGGCGACAGGCGTCAACGGGGTCGGGGTGATCGACGTCGAACGGCAAAAGCTGGTCAAGCTGATCCCGGCCGGCAAGCAACCGTGGGGGCTGATCGTCGCGCCGACGCAAGGAAAGTAGCTGAGCGCTGGGGCGCCAAGCCCTCTCCCAGAAGACGCCCCTATGAAGCGGATCCTATGCCGAAAGGTCATTCAGTGTCTGGAGGTCCAGCCAGCCTTCGTAGAGCGCACGGCCGAGAATGACCCCTTCGACCCCGATGCCGTCGAGCGCCATCAAGTCTGCCTGAGAGGCCACGCCGCCGGCGACGATAACATGGACGGGGATGGCCCGGACGAAGGCCTCGATCGCGCCAAGATCAGGACCCGCGAGCGTGCCCTCGCGGACAGCGTCGTTATTAGTCTAAGTCTAGGGGTATTCTCATCGGATAAGGAACGGCAGGAAGAGGCGAACGAAGATCTCCCGCCCCGGCCCCGTGGCCAGCGAGATGGCCGTGTAGCCGCCGACGAGGATCATGACCATCCCCCCGAGGCGGTGCAGGGACGGCGTGGCCAGACGGAGACGCTGGACCAGTAGCGCCTGGGAGAGGCCAGCGAGGACAGTCACGCCCACCATCAGGGTCCCCATCGTGAGGGAGAAGGCCAGGAAGGCCCCCAAGGCTGCGGCGGCGCTCCCGGCAGTCAAGGCGAAGAGGATGATGGACAGTAGGATGGGGCCGGTGCAGCCGATCCCCGCCGCATTGTAGAAGAAACCGTAGAAGAACATGTTTCGGAAGCCTCTGGGGCTCATCGCCGGAGGAGTTGGAATCATCCTGGCGAGCAGGCCCGCGGCAAGTGAGCGTCCGGTCAGGGTGAGCACGCCAAGGCCCGCGATGGCCACTCCGGCCAGCGTGCGGATCATGAGAATAGCAGCCGGATCCTTCCGCGGGTCGGGCTGGAACGGCGTCGCCTGGCCCAACGCGGCGATGACCGCTCCGATCGCGACATTGACCACGATCACCCCCAGGGCAGCGGCGGCACCTAGCGCAAGCGAGCGTGCCAGGCGGTTCCCCCGCCCCTCCGGCAATCCCAGGTCGTAGGTGACATAGCTTGGTAACAGGGGGAAGACACAGGGCGAGAAGAACGCCGCGACCCCTGCGCCCGCGGAGAGCACGAACAGATTGTAATTCCCGAACGCCTGGCGCATGGCGATCGAAGTCACGAAGCGCCAGAAGCCCAGCCGGTAGCCCAGCCAGCCAAGGGTGGCAGCCCCCAGGACGACCAGGAGGGCCAAGCCCCATTTTGCCCATGCACCTTGACGAGGGCGTGTCCCCTCCACAGGGAAACCGACCTCGGCGAGGGCACTCTCGATGGTCGCCAGAGAGGTCTTCTCCGGGCGGTAACCCACGCGGATGATCTTCTGCCTGGCATCCCCGCCGACGGATTCCACCCCGGGCAGGCTCGTCAAGGTGCTAATGATCGTGCGTAGGCACCCCGCACAGTGGATGTGCGGCACCTTTAAAGTCTGAGTTGCCATCGTAGTCCCACCTCAACCTCAACCTACACCTTCTGGTCGACTGGAATGTCAAGCCCCGTGTTTCGACCCGCCTCCAGACACCTGCCGATGTGTCGCCCGCATGCAGCGATCCATGACCACCTTCAGCCCGGCTGCCCTGGCCTTCGCTGCGGCCCCCTCGTGGACGATCCCTGGCTGCATCCATACCACCTTGGCCCCGATCTGGATTGCCTGATCGACGATTGGCGAAACCTCCTCGGGGCGGCGGAAGATCTGGACCACGTCCACTGCGAATGGGATGGCGAGGAGGTTGGGATAGCTCCGCTCGCCCAGTACTGTCTCGACAGTCGGATTGACCGGAATGATCCGGTAGCCCTGGGCCTGCAAGTACTTGGCGATATCGTGGCTGGGGCGATCAGGGTTGGGGGAAAGTCCGACCACGGCGATGGTCTTGGTCTCTTCGAGAATCGTGCCGAGCTCCTTCATACCCTGTCACCTCCGATCCGGAAAGCCTGGGGGATCAAGATGGTTTTCTCAACGCTGCCGTCCGGTCTAGAGGCTGGAGCAGTTGTTGATTTTCGATGATGTGACAGAAGTGTGTCTTCGCGGCGAGCTCCTCCGGCGGGATGTTGACGGCGGCCTTCTGCAGGCGCTTCAGATCATCGGCCAGCATTCGAAGCCCTTTGATCCGCGACTCAATCTCTTTCACCTTCGTGTCGATCAGCATCAGGACATAGAGACAGGGAGAGGTGCCGCGGTCCCGAAAGGCCAGAACCTCCTTAATCTCCGCTAGGGCGATCCCCAGGGCTTGTGCACTGTGAATGAACTGAAGCCGCTCTACGTCTTTGTCGGCATACTGCCGATAGCCAGACTCCGTGCGCCGAGCCGGTGGCAACAATCCGATTTCCTCGTAGTATCGGATGGTCTTGGGATTGACCGCGGCCTGCTTCGCTAACTCGCCGATCTTCATATGCCATCACCCGCGGCCACTATACACCTTCCAGTCGACTGGAATGTCAACAGGGCGGATGAGGCAGCGTACTCAGAGGTATCCGCCGATGGGTTGCGTCCTTCAACCATCGAGGAGGCGCCCGCGTGGGCGCCGAACTGCACGGCCATGGGTGAACGAGAGGCGCGGCCGCATCTAGACGCCGGCGAGGAGCATCTCCGCCGCGAGGAGTGGGCGCAGGCGGAGGAGGCGTTCCGACGCGCGACCGCGGCCCATCCCGAGTCGCCCGTCGCCTGGAGCAAACTGGGCGTGACCCTCGCCCGGCAGCACCGGCTCGAAGAGGCTATCACCGCGCTGCGTCAGGCCATCTCCCGCAACCCGCGCTACGCGCCGGGGCACAGCAACCTCGGCAACGTCTACCGCGAGCAGGGGCGAACGGCGGAGGCCCTGACCGCCTACCAGCAGGCGGTGGAGGCCGATCCCGACTACTGGATCGCTCATCAGAACCTGGGGGCGCTCTATCGCGAACAGGGACGGGTCAGCGAAGCAGTGGGCGAGTTCAAGAAGGCGACGCGCCTGTCGGTGCGCAGCGGGGGCGCCCGCCGGGGATGCTTCGGCCCGACGGCCTCCGCGCTCGCGCTGCTCCTGCTGCTCTCCGCCGCCGCGCTCCCGGCTCTCGCCCGCCTGCTCGCGCGGCCGTAGAGACTCTCCTCTGCGCGGGGACGGGGAATCAGGTGTGCCATCCCGCCGTTCTGGGTATAGTGGGGTAGTCGACATCAAGGAGGACGCTTCGAGATGGGCGCACCTGTGCACGTGACGGAACAGAGCTTTGAGAAGGAAGTGCTGAAGGCGGAGACGCCCGTGCTGGTGGACTTCTGGGCCGAGTGGTGCGGGCCGTGCCGTATGATCGCGCCGATCGTGGAAGAGTTCGCCCGGGATTATGAGGGGAAGATGAAGGTCGCCAAAGTCGACGTCGACGACAACGCGAACATCGCGGTGCGGTACAACATCATGAGCATTCCCACTCTGGGGGTGTTCAAGGGCGGGGAGCTCGTCGAGCGGATCATCGGGTACATGCCCAAGGGGGAACTGAAGCGACGGGTGGAGGCCGCCCTCGCCGCAGGCGTCTCCTGAGGGCCCGGCACGCGGACACACACT
>JACQGZ010000265.1 GCA_016199305.1 Armatimonadota bacterium
CCGGGACCCCGGCCGCCACGATGGCCTCTCCGCCGTCCTTGATGAAGAGCCGCCCCGCCGCCGCCCGCATCAGGACCGTATTGGACCGGCCGGTCCCCGCCACCATCTCCGGGAACCGCATCATCGCGTCGGTCACCACCGGCGCCGCTGTCTGCCAGGGCGCCGCCAGCGGTGAGGGGTCGGCCAGCCGGGCGAAGGCGGTCGCCAGTTCACGCAGGGAGATGTGAAAGGTGGGAGCGCCGCAGCCGTCCACGGCGGCGGTGACGACGGCCGTGGGGCTCCCCGTGAGCGCGAGGAGGGCCTCGACGATCCGTCGCTGCACCGGGTGCTCCGGGGCGAGATAGCCGTCGACTGCCCACCCGTGGCCGCGGGCCAGCGCCAGCATCCCCGCGTGCTTCCCCGAGCAGTTGTCGTGCACCGCCCGCGGCGCCTCGCCGCGAAGCCGCATCGCCTCCGCCGTCGGCTGATGAAAAGGGAAGTGGCCGCCGCACTGCAGGGCGGCCTCGTCCAGGTCGATCTTGCGCAGGATCGAGCGGACCGCGTCCACGTGAACGTCTTCTCCGCTGTGCGAGCCGCAGGCGATCGCCACTTCGGAAGGGGTGAGGCCAAAGCGCTCGACGGCCCCGTCGGCGACCAGCGGGAGGGCCTGCAGCGGCTTGATGGCGGAGCGGGCGAAGGTGCGCAGGTCCGGATCGCCGCAGGCCGCCACCACCACCCCCCGCCCATCGACGGCGGCCACCGCGCCCCGGTGGACAGACTCCACCGCGGTGCCCCGGCGCACTTCGGCAAGGATCGGGGAGCTTAATGCCTGAAGGATCGGGGAGCTCAATGCCTGATGGAGGGCGGGATCACCGTCTGGCTGGATCGGTCGTGCGGGAGCGGGCCGCGCGCGCGGCTTCGACGAAGGCGGCGAAGAGCGCGGCCTGACGCGGATCGGTGCGTGCCATGCGCTCGGGATGCCACTGGACGCTCAGCAGGAAGGGGTCGTCCGGGGCCTCGAGCGCCTCGATCAGCCCATCCTCGGCGGTCCCCACCACGCGCAGGCCCGGGGCCGGGCGATCCACCACCTGGTGATGGAAGGAATTCACCGACACCTCTTCCGCGCCCAGGATGGCCGCCAGTCGTGAGTCGGGGGCGATCCGCACGCGGTGGACCGGCTCCCACTCCGGCGGTTCCGGATCTCGGCGCCGCTGGTAGTGGATCGGGACCGCGATGCCGCGCAGGGAGAGGTCCTGCACCAGCGTGCCGCCGAGGGCGACGTTGAGCGCCTGATGGCCCCGGCAGATGCCGAGGACCGGGAGGCCCTGCGCCAGTGCCGCGCCCACCACCACCATCTCCAGGCGGTCGCGCTCCCCGTCGATCTCCACGGTCTCGGCGACGCGCGGATCGAGCGCTTGATCGTAGAGGCTGGGGTGGAGATCGAGGCCGCCGGCCAGCAGCAGGCCGTCGGCCCCCGCCAGCCCCGCGGGCCCGGTCTCCGGCGTCACCAGGAGGGGCCTCCCTCCGGCCGCCGCGATCGCGTCAAGGTAGCGGTCGGGCGTCCGGGGGGCCCGGCGCGGCCAGGTGACGGCAATCCGGGGCGCGCTCACCGGTTCAGGGCCGCGTGTCGGCGCAGATGCTGCAGAGCGAGGGATCGGGATCGCTGCTGATGATCACATCCTCGCGGGTGAGGCGCACCGAGCGAAACGTGAAGATCACCGGCCAGTCCTGTTGGGCCAGGATGGGGTTGAACTGCCGTTCGAGGAGGCGCAGCAGCGCCGCCGGCACCGGGAAGCCGTTCACGCGCAGGCTCTCCACCTGGAAGAAGAGATCGCGCGTCCCCTCGACCGCGAAGGTGCCTTTCATCTCGACGCGGTTGGGCCGGTTGAACAACGGCACGGTGCCGGTCCCGTAGAGGGCGCTGCCGTCCGACCAGAGGCGGATGTCGTCGTAGGCGCTGGCGGCGATGAAGAATTGCTCCAGGCTGCGCAGGCTCACCCGCAGGTAGATCGAAGCCGACCGCGTGGACTCGACCCGGAAGACCCCCTGTCGGAAGGCCGGCACGTTGAGGGTGACCCCGCGCAGCCGCGTCCAGCCCTCGTCCACGAGCAGGCCGCCGTTGGCGACTCGCGCCCGCCGGGCGTAGAAACTGATCCGGGCATAGCCGCCCTCGTAGAGATCGGGGACGGCGTCGATGCGCAGGACCTCCGCCCCGCGGAAGAAGCCGGCGATCGCCCGCGTCAACTGGGGATCGCTCTCGCCGCGGGCCGGGACCGCGGTCGCCGTCAGCGCCACCGCGGCAAGAAGCAGCGTCGCACACGCGGCGTGGAGCCTCGACCGTCCCATTCGCATGCTCAATCCGGCCCCCCGAGGGTCTGCGCGTGGGCGAAGAGCGCGGGCACCCCGCCGGTGTGCCAGAACAGCACCGTCTGGCCGCGCGCAAAGGTCCGGCGCCGGACCAGATCGATCAAACCCGCCATCGCTTTGCCCGTGTACACGGGGTCGAGGAGGATCCCCTCCGTCCGCGCCACCATCTTGATCGCTTCGATTGTGCCCAGAGTGGGGATGCCGTACCCCTCGCCGACGTAGTCATCATAGACGAGGACGTCCTCCGGGTGCACCTCCCACTCGGTGCCCACGACCCGGCCCAGGTCGCGCACGATCCCGGTGACGCGCTGCGTCACCGTGGCGGCGGGCGGCCCGGCGCTGATCCCCACGACCGAGGCGCCGGCGCGGCTCCACTTGGCCGCGGTGAGCAGCCCCGACTGCGTGCCGCCGGAGGTGCTGGCGTGCACGATGGCGTCGGCGCGCACCCCGAGCGCATTCAGCTGCGCGAAGGCTTCCAGCCCCGCCTCCAGGTAGGCCGCGGCGCCGAGGCCGGTGGAGCCGCCGCGGGGGATGAGATAGGGGCGCCGGCCCCGGCCGGTGAGTTCACGGGCGAGGTCCTGGACGACCCCCATCAGCACGTACTCCTCGGTGGTGTTGATCAGCCGGACCTCCGCGCCCAGGATCCGGTCGAGCAGCAGGTTGCCCTGCGCCTCGGCCGGCTCCTCCCCGCTGAGGACCAGGATCGCCTCCCAGCCCAGGAGGCGCGCGGCCGCGGCGGTCATGCGGGCGTGATTGGACTGCATCGCCCCGACGGTGATGATGACGTCCGCGCCCTGCGCGCGCGCCTCGCCCAGCAGCAGTTCCAGTTTGCGGGCCTTGTTGCCGCCCAGGGCCAGCCCGGTGAGGTCGTCCCGCTTGATCAGGATGCGCGGGCCGCCCAGGTAGGCGCTGAGGCGGCTCGCCTCCTGGAGAGGCGTGGGCCGCACGGCCAGGGGCACGCGGGGGAGATGACCGAGTTGCATGCGGCTCTAGGCGGGGGCCGCCAGATCGGCGGCCGTCACCGCGCGGAAGCGGATGCGCCGCCCCGGGGCCGCCTGCGCCAGATGCGGCAGGTCCGCGGAGACGACGGTGGCGATCTTGGGATAGCCGCCCGTGGTCGGCCCATCGGTCATCAGCACGATCGGCTGCCCGTCCCCCGGGATCTGGATCGATCCCGGCAGGACGCCCTCCGGGAGGATCTCCGCCGGCCCGGTGTGCGGGATCGGTGGACCCTCCAGGCGGTATCCGGTCCGGTCGATCTGCCGCGTGACGCGATAGACCTCGCTGAGCAAGCGGCGGAACCCTTCCCCCGTGAAGTGCGCTTCCTGCGGCCCCGGGATCACGCGAATTACCAGCGGATCATCCGAAACCGGAACCGATCCAGGGACGCGGCGGGGCTGATCGGCGAGTTCTCCCCGCGCCAGAAGGTCTCCTGTTCTCAGCGGCCGGCCCCGCAGGCCACCGAACCCTCCCCGCAGATAGGTCGAGCGGCTCCCCAGCACGGGCGGGACGTCGATCCCGCCGGCCACCGCGACGTATCCCCACGTCGCCATGCCCCTGCGGCGCAGTTCGAGGACCTGCCCGCGGCGCAGCGTCACCGGCGCCTCCGGGTCGGCCGGCCAGCCGTCGATCGTCGGCTCCCATCCGGGACCGGCCACCGCGCAGGCGGCCTGATCCACCGCGGCCAGCGCCGGCGCCGGCCAGGTCACCTCGAGTACCGCGGCGCCTTCGGGATTGCCCGCCCGCCGGTTCGCCAGCGCGGCGCCGCCGGGATCCATCGGTCCGGACCACGGGACCCCCAGCCGCCGGTGGCCGCGACGCCCGCCGTCCTGTACCGTGGCCGCCATTCCGGGCTCACGCACAGCCAGCACGGGACGGTGCGGTGGTGGCAGACCCGGTGTTCGATCCTTCCCCGAAGAGGCCGGGGGGGCCGGCCCCTCGCCGACGGAGGCGAAGCGCACGCGGTCCCCGGGCTCGCACAGCGCCGGCCGCTCGGCGGCGGGATCGAAGAGGCGCAGAGGAGTCCACCCGATGAGATGCCATCCCCCGGGGGTCTCCTGAGGATAGATCCCCGTGAGCCGGTCGGCGATCGCCACGCTGCCCGCAGGCACGCGCGTACGCGGGGAGGGGCGGCGCGGCAGACGGAGCGCGTCGGGAATGACGCCGAGATACGGAAAGCCCGGGGCGAAGCCGACCATGTAGACCAGGTACGTCTGCGCGCGATGGAGATCGATCACCGCGTCCTCCGCCAGCCCGACGCGCCGCGCGACCTCCGGCAGATCCGGTCCCCTCCGCCCTCCGTAGACCACCGGCACCGAGATCTCCCGCCCCTCCGGCAGCGCCGTGGGGGCGAACCGTTCGAGATTTCTCTGCACCTCCGCGACGAACCGGGAACGGTCGGCGCCGTCCGCCAAGATGATCAGCAGCGTGCGGAAGGCCGGCACCGTCTCCGCCACGTCCGGATGCGCCGAGAGATGCCGGTCCGCCGCGCGCACCTGCGCGCTGATGGCGGGATCCACCTCCGGCGCGAACTCCACGAGAAACGCCCGTTCCCCGACCGGGCGGAGGCGGGGCCAGGCGGTCATCAGCGAAGCGCGCGGGGGTATGAGCCCAGCACGCGCACGAAGGTGGCCACCGCCCGCAGGTCGGCCAGCGCCTGCGCCATTGCCGGCTCCCCGGCGTGGGCGTCGATATCCACGTAGAAGATGTACTCCCAGGGCGCGGCCTCCCCCACGGGCGCGGCGGCCAGGTCGCGCGCCGGCCGGGACTCGAGCTTCGAGAGATTCAGCTCGCGGCTGGCGAAGACACCCAGAGCGCGGTGGAGCGCGCCGGGCGCGTTGGCCGTCCCGAAGACGATCGAGGTCTTGGCGGGTGCGGACGGGGGCGCCGCCTCCCGCGCCAGGAGCAGGAAGCGGGTGAGGTTCTGCGCCGCGGTCTGAATGGCCTCCGCCAGGACGATGAGCCCGTACAGGCCCGCCGCCCGCCGGCTGGCGATCGCGGCGGTCCCCGGCAGCCGTTCCTCGGCGACACGGCGTGCGCTCCCGGCGGTGTCGTACTCGGGTACGGGCTGCAGCCCGTGCGCCTCGAGGAAGGCGGCGCACTGGGCCAGCGCCTGGGGGTGAGAGAGCGCGCGCGTGATGGTCGTGAGTGTCTCCCCCGGGAGTGCAAGGAGGCAGTGGTTCACCCGGTGGGTGAGCTCACCGACGATGACCAGGGGCGAGGTCAGCAGCAGGTCATACGTCTCATTGATGCTTCCCGCGTAGGAGTTCTCCACGGGGACGATCCCGCCGGTGGCCTCACCCGATTCCACGGAAGCGAAGACCTCGCCGAGGGAACGGCGGGGGATGCGCTCCACCTCTCCGAAGACCGTGGCCACGGCCTCATCGCTGTAGGCGCCGGGCTCGCCCTGAAAGGCGATCCGAGAGGCGGACACCCCCGTCACGCGCGCGGGACTCCGGCCGGCGGATGGAGGGCGGCCACGCCCTCGGCGGTCACCAGATCCCGCACGCCCACCACCCGGTCCCCGACGCGGTAGACCCGCCGGACCCGCGGCGCGATACCTGTGAGGATCTCATAGGAGATCGTGGACGCCCCCTCGGCCACCTCGTCCACCGGCAGCCCCGGGCCAAAGACCATGACCGGATCCCCGGGCGCCGCCTCCGACCGGTCTCCACTCCCCACATCCAGCGTCACGTACTCCATGTTCACCCGCCCGACGACGGGGTAGCGGCGGCCCTCGATCACCATCTGTCCGCGATTGCTGAGCGCGCGGGGATACCCGTCGCCGTAGCCGATGGTGACCGTGGCGATCCAGATCGGCGAAGCGGCCCGGAAGGTGCGGCCGTACCCCACCGTGGTGCCGGCGGCGACCTGCCGCACCTGGGCGACCTTCGCCCACAACGTCATCGCCGGACGGAGCGCGCTCCCTGCCGCCAGATGCGGCGCCGGCAGGAGCCCGTAGAGGCCCAGGCCGAGGCGGACCAGGTCGAGGCGCGTCTCGGGATGCTGCATCAGCGCCGCGGTGGCGGCGGCGTGCCGCACCGCGCGGGGGAAACGTGCCCGCACCGCCTCCGCCGCCGGAGCGAACCGGTCCAGCTGTTGATGCGTGAAAGCGGGATCGTCCTCGGCGGCGGCCAGGTGGGTGAAGACGCCGTCCACGAACAGCCCGAGGCCGGCGGCCAGGTCGGCCGCCTTCGTCGCGCCCTCGGGAGGGAAACCGAGGCGCGTCATGCCCGTGTCCACTTTGAGATGCACCCGCGCGGGCGCCCCCCGGCGCCTCGCCGCGGCGCCGGCGCCGCGGAGGCCCGCCTCATCGAAGGCGGTGACCATGAGCTCGGCGGCAAGCGCGGCCTCCTCCTCCCCGTGCGCCGGGCCCAGCACCAGAATCGGCGCGCGGATGCCCGCGCGCCGGAGGAACAGCCCCTCGGCCACGGTCGCGGTTCCCAGCATCGCCGCTCCCGCCGCCTCCGCCGCCCGCGCGACGGCCACCGCGCCGTGGCCGTATCCGTCGGCCTTCACCACGGCCAGCACCTGCGCGGGACGCACCAGGGCGGCGACGGCGCCGAGGTTGTGGGCAATGGCGTCGAGATCGACCTCGGCCCAGGGTCGAAGGTCCGGCGGAACGCCGGTCACGGGAGCATCTGGATGGGTCCGGAGAGCGGCTCGGTCAGCACCGCCAGACGGGCGCGGGGGACCGCATCCGCGACCTCGCGCGCCAGGAGGCCCGCGGCGCCCATCCGCTCGGCCACCAGATCCCCCGCCAGCGCATGGAGGTAGGCCCCCATCCACGCGGCCGCCGGCGGCGGCACCCGCTGGGCGACAAACGCCGCGATCACCCCGGTGAGCACGTCGCCCATCCCGCCGGTGGCCATTCCCGGGTTCCCCGCCGGCACGATCAACGCGGCTCCCTCGGGCGCCGCGACGACGGTGCGGGCCCCCTTGAGCACCACCACGGCCCCAAACCGGACCGCCGCCTCGCGGGCCGCGCCGAGGCGGTCGCGCTGCACCTCCTCGGTGCCGCGGCCGAGCAGGCGCCCCATCTCCCCCGGATGCGGGGTGAGGATCTTTGGGACGGCGCTGCGGGCGAGCGCCTCGTCCTTCCCCCCCAGCACGTTGAGCGCGTCCGCGTCCAGGACGAGGGGCGCGCGGCTCTCGGCCAGCAAACGTCGGATGAGGGCGGCCACACCAGGCCTCGCCGAGAGGCCGGGACCGACCGCGACTACGTCGGCCTCCGCCGCCAGTTCCCCCAGACGATCCCAGGCGGCCTCAGTGAGCGCGCCGTCGGCGTCGGGCAGCGGATGGGGCATCGCCTCCACCTCGCGTCCCGCGACAATCGGATAGATGGACTCGCCCACCGCGAGGGCGACCAGCCCGGCCCCGGCGCGCAGCGCCCCCAGGGCGCACAGCGACGGCGCGCCGGTGAAGCCCACCGATCCCGCGCAGATCAGGACGCGGCCGTAGGTCCCCTTGTGGCTGTCGGCGGGGCGCGGCGGGAGGGCGGCGCGCACCATCTGCGGCGTCACCGCGGCGGCGCCGGCCCGGAACCGCTCCAGCAGGGCGGGCGGGTAGCCGATCTCCGCCACGTACACCCGCCCGGCATGCGCCGCTCCCGGGTAGAGCAGCAGGCCGACCTTCGGCAGTCCCATGGTCACGGTGGCGGTGGCGCGCACCGCCGCGCCGCGCACCCCTCCCGTGTCGGCGTCCACGCCGGAGGGCAGATCCACCGCCACGACCGGCGCGGAGGCGGCATTGGCGGCCTCGATCACCTGCGCGACCAGGCCGATCGGCGCGCCCGTGATCCCCGTGCCGAAGATCGCGTCGATGATCACATCCGCGCCGCTCAACCGCTCCCGCGCCGCGGCCAGCGCCATGCTGGTGACGGGCGTGACCTCCACGCCGGCTTCGCGGGCCAGGCTCAGGTTCCGGCGGGGCTCCCCGCGAACCTCATCCTCGCGGGCCAGGAGCAGGACCTCGGCGCGCCAGCCCCGCGCGGCCAGATGGCGGGCGGCGACCAGCCCGTCGCCGCCGTTGCTGCCCTTGCCCGCCAGCACCGCGCAGCGCCGCCCGGCCGGCGCCACGATCGTATGGACGACCTCGGCGACCCGCCGGCCGGCATTCTCCATCAGCAGGGCGCGGGGAAGGCCGAACTCTTCTTCCGCCCGCCGGTCGAGTTCGCCCATCTCCGCGCCGGTGACCACCTGCATACTCAGGTGTTTCCCCGGACGCGCGAGTCTCTCCTTGATGACATCCATAGGCCGAGGCTCCTGCCCACACTATCCACAGCGCCCACAGTCGATGAACGGAGGTTCGGGATTGACGCTCTGGGGAGGCGATGGTAGCGTCACTGCTAGAGGGGTGCGAGTCTAACGGCGAAGTAGCCGACTCAAACGCCGCGCACGTGGACGTCGAGAGCCCGGAAGGTCTTCTCGGGGGGTAACTCCCGAGATCAGCCTCGGAGGCGGTAGGACCCGGCGACGCGGCCGAAGACGGTGAAAAGCCGGAGAAAGCGAGCGCCCCTCTTCTACTTTTCAAGCTCTCCCAGGTACTTTTCAAGCTCTCCCAGGCCGAGACAAGGACCCCTCCGAAACCGAACTACGGGATCACGGTTTCGTCGGAGTCCTTGTCTCGGCCATAGCGTTTGACAGGCAGGAGAGGGACGAGCCCCGGAGCCTCCACAAACCGGACTACTGGATTACGGTTTGCGTCGGGTCACAGGGGGGCAGGCCGTTCCCGATGGCTCATCACGTTCAGGACCA
>JACQGZ010000027.1 GCA_016199305.1 Armatimonadota bacterium
TCTCCTCAGCGTACTCGCGTCCCCACACCTTGGCCAGGAGGGTGTGGTGAGGGAGCACCCGGCCGGCGTTGCGAGTGAGGTGATACAGCAGGGAGTACTCCGTGGGGGTGAGCCGGACCGGCCTGCCGCGGATCGTCACGGCGCGGCTGGCAAAGTCGATGCAGAGATCGCCCGACTCGAACACCTCGCCCACGGCGGGCAGTTGGCTCTCGTAGCGGCGGAGAACAGCGCGGACGCGGGCGAGCAGTTCCAGGTGGCTGAACGGCTTCGTTACGTAGTCGTCGGCCCCCATCTCCAGGCCGCGCACCTTGTCCACCTCGCCGGCGCGGGCGGTGAGCATCACGATCGGCACGTCCGAAAAGCGGCGGATCTCCTGGCAGAGCTGGAAGCCATCGGTGTCCGGCAGCATGATGTCAAGGAGGATGAGGTCCGGCTTCTCCTCTTCGGCGAGCCGCAGCCCGTCGTCGCCATTGCCGGCGGAGACCACCTCCGCGTCCGGCCAGCGCAGGCCGAAGCAGAGGTGGACCACCTCAATGACGTCGGGTTCGTCGTCTACGATCAGGACTTTCATCTCTCGGCACGCGGGCGAACGTATTGGTGGCCCGCTGAAAGTAAAGATTGTTCTCGCCGCCAGGTTGTTACATTATGGAACGTCGGCCCCAGCGGGCCCTCGACCCTATGACGAAGCGCGAGCTCGTGGTCAGCGACGACATCGCGGAGACGGCGGCGGGGCTTTTCGCGCGCCTGCGGCCGCGCACGCTGGCCCTGGCGGGCGGCCGCACGCCGCGGGCCGTCTACGAGCGTCTGGCGGAGCTGGAGTACGACTGGAGCGCCGTGGAGGTGTTCTTCGGCGACGAGCGCTGCCTGCCGCCGGACGATCCCGACTCCAACTTTCGGATGGCGGACGAGTCGCTCCTGTCGCGGGTGGCAGCGCGGGTGCACCGGATGCGGGGCGAGAGCTGCGACGCGGCGGGGTACGAGGAGGAGCTACGCGCCGTCTTCGGCGAGGGCGTGCCGAAGTTCGACCTCGTCTTTCTGGGGCTGGGCGCCGACGGCCACACGGCGTCGCTCTTCCCCGGCGACGCGGCGCTGGAGGAGAGGGAGCGGCTGGTGGTGAGGGTGGAGCGGCCCCACCAGCCGCGCCTGACGCTGACCCTGCCGGTGCTCTCCGCCGCCAAGCTGGCAGTGTTCCTCGTCGCCGGGGAGGAGAAGCGCGGGGCGCTGGCGCGGCTGATCGCCGGCGAGGACATTCCGGCGGCGCGAGTGGCGGCGGAGGGGGTGGTGATAATCGCGGACGCGGCGGCGGCGGGAGAAGACGCCTGAGCGCTCTCCACAGCGCTGACCGACGGAAATAGCTCGGCTCAGACGACTAGTAGAATAGATGCACGTCTCGGCCGAGGACCGCCCAGTGTCGTTGATGCAACCGCAGGCTTTTCGCGCCTTCTATGAGGAGGCACTGCCCCGCGTCTACACCTACCTGTTCCACCGTTGCGGAGCGTCGTCTCCACCGCCGAAGACCTCACCCAGGAGACGTTTCTGGCTGCGGTCGCCGAGATGAAGAAGGGGAAAACCGTGGCGTCGCCAATTCCATGGATCCTGGGCATCGCCAAGCACAAGCTCTTGGATCACTACCGGCGGCGCAAGCGAGAAGAAACCCGGGTGGCCGGGTCCATCGAGGACTGGACCGGCGACGAGCAGCTCGCAGACTGGGGAAGCGAAGACCGCTCGCGGGAGCGGGCCCTTGCGGCGCTGGGTGCGGTCCCTGAGGCACAGCGCGCCGCTTTGGTCCTTCGGTATCTGGAAGGGATGTCGGTCCCGGAGGTCGCGCGCGCCCTGCGCAAGAGCGTGCGCGCTTCCGAGTCCCTCCTGGCCCGCGGCAAGGAGAATTTCCGGCGTAGTTATCTGGAGGCGGACAGTGGATAGGGATTCGTTCGAATACATCCTGGGGCGGCTGGAACGCCCGGTGACGCCCAGCACAGAGTTCGCGCAGTCGCTGCTGGGCCGCCTGCTGCAGCAGCTGGAGGCGCCGCAGGCTCCAGCGCTGTGGGAGAGGGCCATCCCTTTGAGGCCACGCTGGCTACCGTCACCGTTCGCGGTGACCGGGCCGCGACTGCTGGTACTCGTCGCGCTCGCGCTGGGGTTGCTGGCGGCGGTAGCGGCCGGCGCCTACTACGTCAGCGTCCAGACCTGGCTGAGCTCGGGCCCCCGCGGCGTCCAGTTCACCAGCGACTTCGAGCTGGTGGAGCTGTTCCGCGCCGATGAGTTCTTTTACTCCGACTTCACTCTCGGGCCTGAGGGAAACGAGATCTATGCCCTGAGGCAGCCGACCGGAACCGACGGGATCGACTTGTCAAGGCCTGCCACCCTTGTGCGGCTGGACGGCCTGCAAGACGAGCAGCTACAAACGGAAGAGATCCTCACCTTCAGCGACCTGACCGACCCCGCCCTCTGGGACCCCGGCACGGACCTCTCCGGCATCATCTTCCCTGCCCTCAGGAGCATCGGCCCGCACAGCGTGCTGTCTGTGGCCGATAACGGCGACGTGTTTCTCGTAGCCAGCGCCTTCGACGAGGCGCCTTCAGGCTCTCCGCCGCATGCACATGGCACCTCGGTGATCGTGCGCCGCCCCGACGGTACGCCCCAGAAGGTGCTCACAGCGCAGGAGCTGGTCGACGCCGGCCTACTCGATACTGAGGGCGCCGAGGTCTCGGTTGCCGTCGTGTCTTCCGCCCCTGACTTCGTGTGGCTGAAGACCGAGATGATCCCTTCCGACGGGGCCAATCTCATCAGCTTCTACCAAGTGCAGGACCCCGACGCGGACGGCGACTGGTCAGACCGGACCGTCCTTCCGCTCGCCCTCCCGCCCTCTCTGCCAGGGGTCGCCGGGTTCGAAAGCGGGTGGTTGTTTACGCAGATGCTGGCTGAGCCCTCGGTGGGCGGCCAGGACCGCTCGCGCTCGCTCTTGCTGGCCATTCTGAGCCTATCCGGCGAGTACCGCATCTACCGCGTTTCGGACTTCAACGGCGACGGGGACGCAGCGGATGATGGCGAACTGGACCGGCTGTTCACAGGCACGGGCCCATACGGATTCGGAGAGGCCTTCGATCTGCCCGTGATTGCGCCCAGGGTGGTCCTGACGGACGGGAAGGTAGTGTTGCGCGAGCTGGTTGCGGGCTCGCTGGCCCGCGCCAGCCGGCTTTCGCGCATTTCGGAGTCTGGCGAGGTCACGGACATCGCCCGCGCTTTCGAAGTCGACTTCGGCGCCGTGCTCGCCGGACCTGAGGGGAACATCTATGTCGCAGGGCAGTTGCCCGGTACGAACGAGGCGAATCCCGTAACGGTGATCTACAGGCTCAGGCCGGTCAGCGAGGAAGAGGCCCAAGAGGCCGCGGCGGCGACAGCGGAGGCCTCCCCCACTGAGCCAGCTGCTGCCGGAAACATTACGCCCGGGATCCCCAGGATCGCCTTCCAGCAGGGCGAAAAGGGCGAGGTCTTCCTTGTGGGCCTTGATGGCAGCGGCCCGGAGAAGCTCCTGGAGGCCAAGTACATACTGGGCTTCGAGCAGTCCCCGGGCGGAAAGCGCATCGTCTACTGGTCGGACGAGGAAGTACCGCGCGAGACGTTTACCTACGTTGCGAACGCCGATGGGAGCAACCCGAAGAAGCTCAGGGAGAGGATTGTGCACGTTTCGGGCTGGCCGTCCGAGGAGGACTCACTGATCCTATCGGAGGAAGGCAGCCGCCCGTGGTTAGTGAACCTTATCCTTCACGACATCGAAAGCGGGCGGGAGAGAACGCTCCTAACGGGTGTCGACAACACGAAGGTTTCTGTTTCTCTTGATGGCGGGAGCATCGCGTTTGTAAGTGGCAGCTTCGACTATAGCAAGGACCCGCCGACCGGCGCGGAGAGTCTGGAAGTGCTGGACATCGAGACCGGGCAACGGCGGCGGGTAGACGGTCCGCTGACCGAGGGCAGCTACGGTTATCTTCAGTGGTCCTCAGATGGACGGCGGATGGCCTACTTCGTCGATTCCGACCTCTATGTCCGGGACATCGCAAGCGGCGAGGCTAGGCCGGTGTACCGAGTCGAAGGCTACGTAATCTACTACACCTGGTCGCCAAGCGGCAGGTGGTTCCTGATCGAGGAGGTCGGACCCACTCCGTGCACCCCGGAGGAAGAGGAGAGGGCTGCAGAGGAAGGGGAGAGGGCCCGTCTAGAGGGACAAGATCCCTGCCCGCGGAAACGGGCGCTTGTGCTGGTCAATGTGGAGAGCGGCGAGACGCGAGAAGTAGTGAACGATGAAGTAGATCCTGCCAATACGTCCGGCTGGCCGACTCACTGGGTACGCCACTTGGAAGATTCCTTCGTGGTGGCAGATCCCGCCGGCGGCGGCGCGTATCTGCACTCGGCAACGGGCGGCGTTCCCCGGCCGGTACCCGATGGCGGGTGGTCGTCCGACGGCCGCTATATCCTCTTCTCGCGCGCCGACGAAACCGATGCCGAAGGCAATCCTATCCGCGCTAGCATCGCTGTCTTCGACACGGACACGGGCGAGACGCGTACCCTTATCGAAGGTGGAAGTGACCTCGGCTGGCCGCGCTGGTGGCGGTGATGGGATCGACCGTCTGAACGGGGGTAAGGGCTCCGACACCTGCATCAACGGGGAAAGGCTCACGGCCTGCGAAGGCTAGAAGGGGCGAGGACGGGCCATGAGACGACAACTGGCACTGGTAGCAGTACTGGCGGCCCTAGCTGTGGCGGCTGTCGCAGGAACGTCCGATCACGAGGCCCTGGCGGCCAGAACTAAGCCGAACCCGGGGCCTCGTGCCATCGTGGTGGAGTGGCGGAGGGACGTCTGGCAACCGCCGGAGATCAAGACCATGGACGTCAACGGAGCCAACGTCTTCACCGTGGCCGGCGACCTGTGGCGGGGAGGCCGCGCCCGCTGGTCGCCTGACGGTCTGCGCCTCGGCGGCTACCAGAAGCGCATCGGCGACGGGCCCATCGATTTCACCATGATGAGCATCCGGGCCGACGCAACGGATGAACAAGTGATCCTGACCGGCCCGGAGTTCGACGCCTTCAACGTGGCCCGGGGCAGGACATCTTTGGCTTCGTCTGGGAACTTCAGTGGCAGCCCCTTCGGTGTGGCAGCCTGGAGCCCCGACGGTGACTTCCTGGTGTTCGCGGGACGGGTCCGCTACCCGGACCCGGACGGAGGCCCCTACGACATAGTCCCGTACCGCATCTTTACCGTAAGCCTCGATGGGACGAAGACGATCACGGCCTTGACCGACGAGGCGGCCGAGTACGACGACCTGGACCCACATTGGTCGGCGCAGGGCAAGATCGTCTTCGTGTCGGGCCGCGCGGGCCCGCAGCAGGAGCTTTTCGCCATCAACCCCGATGGCACCGGCCTCCAGCAAATGACGACCTTCGGGCAAACCGGCCTTCCCTCCGGCACGGGCCAGCTCCTGGCTGCGCCGGTGTGGAGCCACTCAGGGGCCCGCATCGCTCTATCCGGCGGCCATAACCCCGGTTGCTGCGACTACTCCGGCGACCTCTGGGTGCTGGACCTCGACGGCAACCTCAACGTAACGGCGGCAACCGTGGTTCGAGGCTTACAAGGCGTGATGGAATGGGAACCTGCCTGGTCACCAGAAGACGGGCGCCTAATCTTTACCCGCTGGCGGCCGGTCAACTCGCGCCAGGACGAGCATCAGATCGTGATCGTCAATCTAACCACTAACGCCGAACCCGTCATCGTAGACCAGACCAAGCAGGCGGTCCTGCATCCGGACTGGAACCCCGTCGAGCCGGTGCCATAAGAGAGAGCTCACTCCCACCACGCTCCGATTCCGCCAGGCAGCGGGCAAGGACGCCCGCCCGCCGGCGGTGAGCTGCGCGGCTCAGCGCCCGCGGGCGCTGTAGTCGCCCCAGGGCTCGTCGCGGCGGCGGACGGCCTCGCGGAAGCCGTCGCGGAGGGCGAGGTCGCGCCAGGCCAGCCCCTCCGGCGTGTGGCGGGCGATACCGTCGAGGAAGGTGCCCAGGACCTGCGTCGTGCGCAGCCCCATGTTCTCGTAGGCCTGGTTCACGAGCAGCTTGGTCATCACGAGCTGGTTCGTCGGCGTCGTTGCAAGCTTTGCGGCGAACGACTCCACCTCCTCGGCGAGGCGGTCGGCGGGGACGGCGCGGGAGGCCAGCCCGACGCGCACCGCCTCCGGGCCGTCGACCGCTTCGCCCGTGAGCATGAGCCGCTTGGCGTGCTCCAGCCCCAGCCGGTACACCCACATGCAGGTGGTGGGCGTCCCCCAGACGCGGGCGGGCGGGTAGCCGATGCGGGCGTCCTCCGCCATGAAGATGAGGTCGGCGCAGAGGGCGAGATCGGTGCCGCCGCCCACGCACCAGCCGTGCACCTGGGCGATGACGGGCTTGCGGGACTCCCAGAGGCTCATGAAGGCGCGGACGTTTTCGGACATCATGCGGAAGTCCAGGACGGGGTCCCAGCCGCCGCTGCGCTGCTGGGCCGCCGCCTCGGCCTGCGGCGCCGTCGCCAGGTCGTAGCCGGCGCAGAACGCCCGCCCCGCCCCTCGCAGCACGATGACGCGGACGTCCGGCTCGCGGTTCGCCGTCTCGACGGCGCCGCGCAGCCCCTCGACAAGGGCGCGGTTGATGGCGTTCAGCCGCTCGGGACGGTTTAAGGTAATGAAGGCGAGCGCGCCGCGGGCGCTGTAGGTGACGGCGTCTTCAGGCATCGGGCACCTCCCGAGGGTGGGCTGAGCTTCGCTTGTTGAGGCGGCGCTTAGGGCGGCGGCGCGGCCTGGCGGGGCCGGCTCACCACTGCACGAACATCGGGATGTGCGTTCCGTAAGCACTTAAAGCTCTGAACCTGCCTGCCTTTCTAGTCGGAGCGCCGAGCAACGCGAACGCCCGGTCCGCTGAAGCGCCTTGTTGGGCGATCTTCAACCGCTCTGTTCTCGGTTGGCAGGCAACTCGCAACGTCGGACGGTAAGCCCCGGTCCGCAAACGGAGGGATTCTATCGTGAGCGGACTGACCGGGCCCGTCTCATCGGTCCACCCGTTGTGAGACTCGAACTTACCTCACCTTGCTTGCGCATCCCACAATTACCGTGCGACCAAGCCACCGTCTACCGGCATCGCATTGCCA
>JACQGZ010000266.1 GCA_016199305.1 Armatimonadota bacterium
AGGAGGACCGCGGCCACGCCCGGGGCGGCCACCGCCTTGGAGACGTCGATGGACCGGATGCGCGCCGACGGGTGGGGGCTGCGCAGCGTGTGGCCCCACAGCATGCCGTCCGCCCAGAGGTCGCTGCCGAACTGGAACTGTCCCTTGACCTTGGGGACGCCGTCGACACGGCGGACGTTCTCGCCCACGACGCCCCGCGTCTTGCGGATCGTGCGCACCGCGCTCATCCCGTGGTCTCCCTCAATGGCGCTGCAGGATCCGTCGGGCTACACGACGTCCGTACGTTGCGATGTTCTCTTCATCGGCGGTCACGAGTCGACCATCCCGCACGACCGGACGCCCTTCCACCAGCAGGTGCTTGACTCTCTGGGGTGTGCAGAACACGAGGGCAGCCACCAGGTCGGCCTCGGCGCCGGCAAATGCCACCCCCTCGACGTTGAAGAGCGCGATGTCGGCCCGCTTCCCCACCTCAAGGGATCCGATGTTCTCCCACCCAAGGCATCTGGCCCCGCCGCGGGTTGCCACGCGCAGTGCCGCTCGGGCGCTCATCGCCCCCGCGCCCTCCCGGCCCCGCGTCACCAGCACGGCCTGCCGCACCTCTGCCAGCAGATGCCCGCCGTCGTTGGATCCGCCATCCAGGCCCAAGCCCACCCGCGCCCCCTGGTGAACAAGTGCTCGGCCGGGCGCGAACCCTGAACCGAGGCGGAGATTTGAGGTAGGGCACCACGCCACGCCGGTGCGGGTCTCGGCCAACCGCCGCACCTCGGCATCGGTGATGTGCACGCAGTGGGCCAGCCAGACGTCGGCGCCGAGCCAGCCCAGGTCGTCCAGCAGTTGCACAGGCCTCCGTCCATAGGTCTGCGTGCAATAGGCCTCTTCGTCCAGCGTCTCCGCAAGATGTGTGTGCAGGTGCACACCCAGGCGGCGGGCCAGCGCGGCTGACTCCACCATCAGCCGCTGGGTGACAGAGAACGGCGAACAGGGGGCCACGGCGATCCGCAGCATCGACCCGGGGCGAGGGTCATGAAAACGTCGCACGGCATCCTCAGTCTGAGCCAGGATGGTCTCGGCGTCCTGCACGATAGAGTCGGGAGGCAGCCCGCCCTGCGACACACCCAGATCCATCGAGCCGCGGCAGGGGTGAAAACGCAGTCCGAGCTGCCGGGCCGCTTCAATCTCCACCTCGAGGAGGCCGCCGCTCTGGGGGAAGATGTAGTGGTGGTCGGTGGTTGTGGTGCAGCCGGAGAGCGCCAGTTCGGCCAGGCCCACGCGCGCAGCCGCCCCGATCCACTCCTCATCCAGGCCGGCCCACACCGGGTAGAGGGCCTTGAGCCAGCCAAACAGGCCTTGATCCATCGCCCGCACGCGGGTGAGGGTTTGGTACAGGTGCGTATGGCAGTGGATCAGCCCGGGGATGGCGACCGTGCCGCGGCCATCCACGCGCTCCGCCCCGGCCGCCGCCTCTTCCGGGACCAGCCCGATGTGTGTGATCACCCCGTCGTCGATGAGGATCGACCCACCGGGGATCTCCCGTCCGGCGTCGTCCATCGTGACGACGACCTCGCAGTCGTGGATGAGTGTCCGCATCGCGCCGTCCACGGCGTCTATTTGATGGTTACCCGACCCCCGGAGTCCAGGAAATCGTGGAGGATCTCCTTGGTCCAAGGGTGTGTCCTCTCCGGCAGTTGAGCAGGGGCGAAGAAACCCACTGCCTTCGATTCGTCATCACGAACACCGAGTTCCCCCGTCCATTCGGCGACGTGGAAGACGACCACGAAGCTTTGCAGCCTATCTCCGTTGGGGTACGTAACGTCGTAGCGCGGATCGCTGTAGAGTCCTACGAGCGTTCCGGCACGGGGGGTCAATCCTGTCTCTTCCTGAACTTCCCGCTTGAGCGCATCGAAAGCGTTTTCCCCAATTTCGAGAAACCCGCCCGGGAAAGTCCAGACATCGAAATCGATGCGTTCCTGAAGGAGAAACCGGCCATCGGGCGACTGCACGATTGCCACGACGGCAGGAATGATGAGCTTTTCGTGTCCAAACGCGGCGCGTAGGGTCTGAATGTAGGAGTTGCGCATCACTGACCCGACTCGCTCATGCGCTGCGCGGCAACCTGCACGGCATCCAGGATCTTCGCGTAACCGGTACATCGGCAGAGATTGCCGGAGAGCGCCTCCCGCACGGCGATCTCGCTGGGGGTGGGGTCGCGCTCCAGCAGGTCGGCGACGGCGACGATCAGGCCGGGCGTACAGAAGCCGCACTGCACGGCGCCGGTTTCGATGAAGGCCTCTTGCACCGGGTGCAGCCCGCCCTCTGGGGCCAGCGCCTCCACCGTCCGCACCTCGCGGCCGTGAGCCTGCGCGGCCAGCACCAGGCAGGAGCAGACCAGTTCGCCCTCCAGCCAGACCGAGCAGGAGCCGCACTCCCCCTGCTCGCAGGCGTTCTTGCTGCCCGGGAGGCCCAGTTGTTCGCGCAGCACAGAAAGCAGGCTGGCGCCGCCCCAGACCTCGGCCGTCATCCACTCTCCGTTGACCTTCGCCTTGACCAGCATC
>JACQGZ010000271.1 GCA_016199305.1 Armatimonadota bacterium
ACCGCGCCGTGATGGTCGCCAAGCACCTGGAATTCGATATGGCGCGGCGCCTCGATGTACTTCTCCAGATAGACGTCGCCGACGCCGAAGGCCGCTTCGGCCTCGCGCTGCGCGGTTTTGACGGCCGTCGACAGCTCCGCCGCCGCGCGGACGACCCGCATCCCGCGGCCGCCGCCGCCCGCCGAGGCCTTCAGCATCAGGGGGAAGCCGACGGCCTGCGCGACCTCCAGCACCTGCCGCTCCCCGTCGACGGGGCCGCTGCTGCCGGGGATGACCGGCACGCCGGCCTTGGCCATCAGCACCCGCGCTTCGGACTTGTCTCCCATCTTGCGGATGGCGTCGGCGGTGGGGCCGATGAAGGCGATCTTCACGTCCGCGCAGATCTCGGCGAAGTGCGGGTTCTCCGCCAGGAAGCCGTAGCCGGGGTGGATGGCGTCCACGCCCAGCAGTTCCGCCGTGGCCATGATGTTGGGGATGTTCAGGTAGGACTCCGCGGCGGGCGGGGGGCCGATGCAGAAGGCCTCGTCGGCCAGTTTCACGTGCAGCGAGTTGCGGTCGGCCTCGGAGTAGACCGCCACGGTGCGGAGGCCCAGATCATGACAGGCGCGGATGATCCGGACGGCGATCTCGCCCCTGTTCGCGATCAGGACCTTCCGGAACATCACATCCGGGGCCCCCGCAAATTCGCGCAGCGAAGTTGTGGGGTGGACTTGGCGATGAGCACCTTGCGAAACATGGCGGGACTAGGCCAGCGGCTCGATCAGCAGGAGCGGCTGGCCGTATTCCACCGGCGTGCCGTTCTCCACCAGCACGCGGGCCACCCGCCCGCGCACATCGCTCTGGATCTCGTTGAAGAGTTTCATCGCCTCGATGATGCAGACCGGCTGCCCCGCGTCGATCTGATCCCCTTCCATCACGAACGGTGGGGCATCGGGGGAGGGGGCGCGGTAGAAGGTCCCCACCATCGGCGCGGTGACCGCCTTCATGTGGTCGGGGAGGAGCGGCTCGGCCCCAGCGGTCCCGGAGGGCCGGCCGGCCGGCACCGCCGCCGGTCCCGGCGCTGCTGCTAATGTGCCCATCCCCGCCGCGCGTCCGCCCGGGTTGCTGAGCGCCTGCACCTCCATCCGGCCCGCCGTCTTCTTGACCGAGACCTTCAGCGTCGGCGTCTCGACGGTCAGTTCGGCGATGTCCGCGGCCTCACTGGCGATCTTCATAACCGCCCGCACTTGATCCAGATCGATCTTGTTCGGTTCCATCTCAGACGGCTCCACCTTTCGAGCGCGCGAAAACGCCCGGGCTCACCGGGCGCGGCTCAGCCGCTCCACCTGCCGTCCGATGATGCGGTATTTCTGATACCGCCGCTCCAGCAGGGTCTCCACGGGCAGGGCGGCCAGCGCTCCGAGGTGGCGGCCCACCGCCTCGCGCGCCGCCAGCATCGCGGCATCGGGGTCGGTCTGCGCGCCGCCCTCCGGTTCGGTGATGATCTCATCGATGATGCCCAGGCCGCGCAGGTCGCGCGCCGTGAGGCGCAGCGCCTCCGCCGCCTCCTGGGCCCGGCCGGCATCCCGCCAGAGGATTGCCGCGCACCCCTCCGGGGGGATCACGGTGTAGATCGCATTCTCCAGCATCAGCACCACATCGCCCACGCCCATCGCCAGCGCCCCGCCGCTCCCGCCCTCCCCGGTGATCACCACCACGATCGGGACGCGCAGCGCGCTCATCTCCGCGATGTTCTGGGCGATGGCCTGGGCCTGCCCGCGCTCCTCGGCGTCGTCGCCGGGGTAGGCGGCGGGGGTGTCGATGAAGGAGAGCACCGGCCGGCCAAACTTCTCCGCCAATTTCATCACGCGCAGGGCCTTGCGGTAGCCCTCGGGGTTGGGCATGCCGAAGTTGTGGGCCAGGTTTTCTTTCGTGTCGCGTCCTTTGTACGGCCCGATCACCGCGACCGGCTGCCCCTCGAACCATCCGAAGCCCGCCAGCAGCGCCGGATCGTCCCGAAAGAGCCGGTCGCCGTGGAGTTCGGTGAAGTCCACGATCAGGTGCTCGATGAACTCCGGCGCCTTCGGCCGCTGCGGATGGCGCGCCAGCTGCACGATCTCCCAGGCGGAGAGCCTGGTCGTCGGCATGGGCTGCGCCGGCGCCGCCTGTTGCGGGCCGAGACGCGTGGGCCGGGGGTCGGCGGCCATACCGTTACGCCGTGGCCTCCACCTCGGCGCGCGGGGCGCCGAAGAAGCGCAGCAGGCGGCTCAACTGGGCGCGCAGTTGATCGCGCGGGGTGATCATGTCGATCAGTCCGTGCTCCAGACAGAATTCCGCGGTCTGGAAGGCCTCGGGCAGGCGCCGGCCGATGGTCTGCTCGATGACGCGCCGCCCGGCGAAGCCGATCAGCGCGCCGGGCTCGGCCACCACGACATCTCCCAGAAAGGCGAAGGAGGCCGTCACCCCGCCGGTCGTCGGATCGCTCATCACCGAGATGAAGGGCAGGCCCTCGGCGTGCAGGCGCGCCGCCGCGGCGCTGGTCTTGGCCAGCTGCATCAGCGAGAGCGCCCCCTCCTGCATGCGGGCGCCGCCCGAGGCGGAAAAGGTGATCAGGGGGAGGCGCTGCTGCCGCGCGCTTTCCGCCGCCCGGGTCACCTTCTCGCCGACGACCGAGCCCATCGACCCGCCCATGAAGAAGAAATCCAGGACGACCAGCACGGCGCGGAAGCCGTCCACCGCGCCGGTGCCGGTGATCGCGGCCTCCGCGCGCCCGGTGCGCCGCCGCGCCTCTTCCAATTTCTCCGGATAACCGGAAAAGCCGAGCGGATCGACGGAGGTGAGGCCGGCGTCGAATTCGGTGAAACTGCCCTCATCGACCGTGATGGCGATGCGGACGGCAGCGGAGAGCCGGTGATGGTAGCCGCATTTGGGACAGACCTGCAGGTTCCGCTCCAGTTCCTTCTGGTAGATTAGATTCTTGCAGCGGGGACACTTCGCCCACAGCCCGGCAGGCATCTCTCGCCGCTGAGAGGCAGAAATGTTCGGCTTTCGCAGCCACGGCGCCATGATGCCGTCCGATTATAGCATCCGCCCGCGGGGGCGGCGGGCCGCCTGGGGGAAGGGTGAAGATCCTTGCCATACGCCCGGAAGGCCCGCCGGGGTGGTGTGAAGCCCGTCCGGTTGGGGACATCTATAATAGAAAGGCGCGCGATCTCCGATAACGACGCGTCTCCGATCTTAGGCGTGAGGAGGATGTGCCTGTGACGCTCTCGACTCCCCCGCGGCGTACGCCGCCGGGTTTTTCCGCGATCGTGGTCACGGTGCTGCTCGCGCTGGTCCTGGGGGCAGCGCTGGGAGGCACCTATCTGCCGCAGGTCTTTCCGCCTCCACCGCCCCCGGGGGCAGCGGCGCCAGGCACGCCCTCGACCCCCGGATCCGTCGGTGGGCCGCCGCTGGCCATCCCCCGCGGCGGACCGGCCGAGGAGTCGGTGGTCATCCGCGCCGTGGAGAAGGTGCGCCCGGCCGTCGTCAACATCAACACGCAGGTGCCGGTCCAGACCTTCTTCGGCGTCGTCCCCCAGGAGGGCGCCGGCTCGGGCGTGATCGTG
>JACQGZ010000273.1 GCA_016199305.1 Armatimonadota bacterium
GCGGCGGACCGCGCTCGCCGAGACGACCTCCAGCGCGATGAGATCGTCCACCGGCGGCAGGACGACCTCGACCGTGGCCCGCCCCATCTCGACTTCGTAGCCCGCATCCTCCAGGTCGACCCGCTCGATGAGGGTCTGTCGATCGGGGTCGTCGTAGGTCAGGCGCGCCGCCCCCTCCGCCCGCAGCGGATCCCAGAGCAACGACGCGTCGCCGGCCCGCCCATCGGGCCGGACGAGGGGAAACTCCGCCTCCCGGCCGATCCGGCGGGGCGACGGCACCGTGGGCGGGAAGCGGCCGGCAAACTGCTCGGTCAGGGCCTCGATCGCCGCCTGGAGCCGCTGACGCGAGGAGCCGCGCGCAGGCACGCCGCCGCCTCAGAAGGACGGGTACCGGGACGCATCCGGGCACAGCTGGTAGACCCGGTGGCCGAGGAGCCGGTTGTCCGCATCGAGATGGAACTGGTTCAATTCCAGATTGAGAATGTCGTCCCGCAACGCCGCGTAGGGGTCGAGCCCGCGCACCTCGCCGTGCAGCTGCTGCATGAAATTCTGATGAGAGGAGACCAGGACGCGCCGGCCGCGGTGGGCCCGCAGCGTCTGGGCCAGGAAGGTGCGGGCCCGCGTGCGCAGCGCCTCGAAGGACTCCCCGTCGGGGGGATTGAGCGAATACCGGATGTGCTCGATCGGGAGGTACACGACGAAGGGAAACCGCTCCAGGATCTCATCGTGCGTCAGGCCTTCCAGGTCGCCGAAGTGGCGCTCGGTGGCCAGCTCGTCGATGAGCATCCGCTCCCGCGGCCAGCCCGTCACGATCTCAGCGGTCTCGAGGGCCCGACGCAGCGGCGACGAGATGACCACGTCCACCGGCGTCCCGGCAAAGTTTGCCCGGGCCTCCTCCGCCTGCTGGCGTCCCTGCTCAATCAGGGGCACATCTAGCCGTCGGCCGCCGGTGCGCTTCGACCGGTTCAACTCAGTCAGCCCGTGGCGCAGGGTATAGAGGAGCGTCTGACCGGGACGCAGCGCCGGCTGCTCAACCACCGTCATCTGCGCGTCAACGGCGGGAGGGCACCGTCAGGACTCCACCTCGGTCAGGCACGCATCGAGGATCTCCAGCGCCCGGTCCATTTCTTCGCGTGTGATCACCAGCGGCGGGGTGAGGGTGAGGATGTTGCCCATCGTCAATTTGAAACTGAGACCCTTGGCGAGCGCGCGGTACATCACCGCCTCCGCCTCCGCGCTGGCCCGGGCCCGGGTCTGGCGGTCCGTGACCAGCTCGACCCCCAGGAGCAACCCCAGCCCGCGCACCTCCCCGATCAGACGGTGGCGCACCGACAGCGCGCGCAGCCGCTCGAGGGCGTACCGCCCCAGGTCGCGGGCGTGCGCCACCAGCCCGTGCTCCTCGATGTAGGCGATCGTGGCCAGCGCGGCGGCGCAGGCCACCGGATTCTTCTCGTGGGTGTAGTGCCCCAGCGCCTGATCCCCGGCCACATCGAACGGCTCCCGCGCGATCAGGGCGGCGAGCGGGAAGATCCCGCCGCCCAGGCCCTTGCCGATGACCAGCAGGTCGGGGACGACGCCGTAGTACTCGCAGGCAAACATCGCCCCGGTGCGGCCGAGCGCCGTCGGGATCTCATCGAGGATGAGCAGCGCGCCGTGCCGGTCGCAGGCCGCCCGGACCGCCTTCCAGTACTCCGGCGCGGGGACGACGGAGGTGCTGCGCACCGTCTCGGCGACCACCGCCGCCACGTCCCCCTCTTTCTCCAGCACGTACTCGATGTACTGCGCGCATTTCAGGTCGCAGCCCTCGCGGAGATGGCAGTCCCAGACGCAGCGGTAGGCGTCGGGCGGCGGCACGTGCTCCGTCCCCGGCAGGAGCGGCCCAATGCCCCGACGGAAGAGCGCCTCGCCCCCGACGGAGATCGCGTCCAGCGAGGCTCCGTGAAAGGCATCCCACATGGAGATGGTCTTGTGCCGTCCGGTCACCACCCGGGCCAGCTTCAGGGCCATGCCGATGGCCCCGGTGCCGCTCGGGCAGAGCAGGACCTTGCTGAGATCCCCCGGGGCGAGCGCCGCCAGCCGGCGGGCCAGGGCCACGGCCGCGCGGTTGGTGTAGCGGCGCGGGGAGAAGCTCAGTTCGTCCAGTTGCGCCTTGATGGCCGCGATCACCGCGGGGTTGCCGAAGCCGACCTGGTGTACGCTGTTGCCGTGGAAATCCATGTACCGCCGGCCCCGCAGGTCCTCGACGTAGATGCCGTCGGCGGCGCTCAGCGCGTTGAGGCAGGGTGTGGAGAGGGATTGATGCAGGAAGTAGCGGGCGTCCTCGTCCAGGAGGGTCCGCGTCTCGGCGTCCAGGGTGGCCTGCCAGGCGGCGCGCCGCGTGGAGAGGTTGATGTCGCCTTCGGACTGCGCGTGCGTCGCCTCGGCCATCCGTGCACCTCCGCGGTCACCAGGCTGCCTTCCCGTCCCTTAGTCAAACTCCTCCTGCGGTGCGAGGATGTGGTCGCTCCCTTCAAGAGACCATGGACGCTCCCCGCCGCGGCCGGGGGAGGAGGACCAGGAAGGCCGCCAGCACAGGGGAAAGGACCCGGTCGCGGTGGTAGACCAGGGCGAACTCGAGGCTGGGCGCGCCCCGCAGCCGCCGTCCGATCAGGCGCCCCGATGCCAGATCCTGAGCCACGGCGGCGTGCGCCATGATCGCGACGCCGATGCCGTCGGCGACGGCGCTCTTGATCGCTTCATTGTCCTCCAGCTCCATCGTCGCCGCCACGGCCAGCCCCCGCGCCTGGAAGGCCTGCTCGATGAGGCGGCGCGTCGTCGAGCCGGGCTCGCGCAGCACGAGCGGCTGCCCGCGCAGGTCCCCGACCGCCAGCGCGGACTTTCGGGCGAGGGGATGCCCCGGAGGCAGGACGGCCAGGAGACGGTCGCGGATCAGCGGCCGCGCAACCAGGCGGGGATCCTCCGGACGGCCGGCGATCACCCCGGCGTGGAGCGTGAAGTCGAGGATGCGCGCCAGGACGAACTGGGAGTTCCCTACGGACAGGGTCACGCGGACCCCGGGGTGGCGGTGCTTGAAGCGGTCGAGCAGGTCGGCGACGTAGTACGCCCCCGCGGTGCGACTGGCCCCCACCGCCAGGTGCCCGGTCTGCAGCCCCGCCACGCCTTCCAGCGCGTCTCCCGCGGCGTCGACGAGTTGGAAGATCCGCCGGGCAAACGCCTCCAGCGTCTGCCCGGCCTCGGTGGGGACGATGCGGCGGCCGTCCCGCCGGAACAGGCGCAGACCCACCGCCCGTTCCAGCCGCCGGATCTGCTGCGTCACCGCCGGCTGCGTGACGCCCAGGCGCTGGGCGGCCCGGTTGACGCTCTGGGAGGCCGCGACCAGATGGAACACGCGCAGGGGTCCGAGCGGGATCTCCACGGCATCTCCCCCTCAGTGGGCGCCGGCACTAGTGGAAAACAATCTTATATAAATGGCAGAATATCTTATTTGACATTATGTAACAGATCCCTCCATACTGCAGGCGACGCGCGCGATCTCGCCCGCAGACCGCTCCCATGGAGACGCAGACCGCCAGACGGACCACCGAGAAAGTCATGACGGCCGCCGACGCCGTCGCCCGGTTCGTCCACCCGGGCGCCACACTGGGAATGGGCGGGCAGAACATCGGCCGCTGCCCGATGGCCCTCACCCACGAAATCATCCGGCAGCGCATCGGCGCCCTCACCGTCGTCGGGTGCAACCTCTCCATCGGCATGGACCAGCTGGTCGCCGCCGGGCTGGTGCGACGGTGCGAATCCGGGTCGGGCAATCTGGAGCGCTTCGGCATCACCTTCTCCTGGCGTCGGGCCATCGAAGCCGGCACGCTGGAGGTGGAGGACTACAGCCACCTGGCGATGGTCAGCCGCTTCCTGGCCGGGGAGATGGGCGTGCCCTTCATGCCGACGCGCAGCCTGCTCGGGTCCGACCTGCTGCCGGCGGCGGGAACGCCCCCCGGCAAGGCCGTCGTCGTGGACAACCCCTGGCACCCGGGAGAACGGGTCGTGCTCGTGCC
>JACQGZ010000274.1 GCA_016199305.1 Armatimonadota bacterium
GCCCGGCCGGCGATCTCCCGCACCACCGGCATGCGGCGTAATCCCACATCGAGAACGAACAGGCCCAGCGCGGTCGTCACCAGCAGCGGCCACAGGGGCTGGCGGCGCGCCCCGCCCGCCGGTCGGGCCACGATCTCGGCGGGGGTCGTCATCACGCGCGCACCGGCCTCCTCAACGAACCGAGCCACCGCCCCGCCCCCCGCGTCGGCCGGGATCAGTTCCGGTGAGTACGGCACGCTCACGGCGGCGCGGCCGGTCCCGACAAGGCGGCCGTTGCGCCGGGCGTCCACGGAGACCAGGTAGGCGCCGGGCTCCCCTATGGCCGCCTCTCCCTCGTACCGTCCCGGCGCCGTCTGGGCCAGGATGATTTCGGCGGCGCCGCCGACGAGCTGGGCGCGAGGGACCAGATCCGTCAGCCGCGCGCCGCGCTGATCGCGCGCCTCCAGCACGACGCGCAACCGGTCCCGATCCACCTCCGCCCGGACGTCGAGGAGCGACGGTGGGGGCGCGATCGTCCAGCGGACCAGCCGGGACCAGAAGGCGGCCGCGCCCTCCCAGCCGTACCACTCCACCGCCCAGCGCGCCGTCGCATCGGAGGTGAAGGCCGCCGCGCGCCCGAGGCCGACCTGCCAGGTCGCCAGCAGGGGATCCTGTTGGGCGGTGAGGGCGTGCACCGTGGCCGACGGCTTCGGCGCGGTGGCCACATACCCGCGCAGCGCGGGCAGGGGGGCGAGTCCCTCCAGCAGCGGCGAGCCCGGAGCGGGCAGTGGCCGGAAGCGCTCCTCGATCAGATAGGCCCGCGTCGCCAGGACGGCCTCGGCGGTGACGATCTGCGGAATCGTGTAGAGATCGCGCGTGAAGTAGTAGCGCCCCTGCCCCCAGGCCGCCAGGTCGCGCATGATCTCCCGATCGGCGTCGCCCCCGATGGCCACGCTGCTCACCGTGATCTTCGCTCGGGCCATCCGCCCGACCAGCCGTTCAAAGTCCCCGGGGTCGGTCTGGCCGTCGGAGAGGATGATCACGTGCTTCACCTTCGCGCCGGCTCCCTGCAGCGCGCGGTAGGCCTCCTGCAGCGCCGGGTAGAGATTGGTCCCGCCGCCGGCGGTGATCCGCGAGACCTGGGAGAGAATCTCCGCCCGCCGGCGGGCCTCCACCGGCCGCACCAGCCAGTGCGGATCCTGATCGAAGGCGATCACGCCGATGAGGTCCCGCTCCCCCAGCAGGTCGACGACCGCCTGCGCCGCCTCCTTGGCCAGTTCGACCTTGGCGATCTCCCCGCCGAAACTGCCCATGCTCCCGGAGGCGTCCACCACCAGGATCACCGCCATGGAGGGGATCGCCACGCGGTGCCGGACATCCATGCTCACCGGCAGGACCGCCTCCAGGTCCGTCCCCGCGTAGCCGCCGACGCCGAAGGCGTGCGGCCCGCCCACGGCCAGCAGCCCCCCGCCGAGTGCGGAGACGTACTCGGCCAGCGCGCGCATCTGCGCCGGCGTGAGGGCGGTGGCGGGCAGGTCGTCCAGCACCACGGCGGGGACGCCGGCCAGGCCCGCCGCGTCCACGGGGAGCGCTTCGGGCGCGATCGCCCGCACCGTCAGCCCCTGCGCGCGCAGCCAGCGAGGGAGCGCGCCGCCTCCGCCGGCGCTGACATAGAGGACCTCCGGCGCGCCGAGGACCTGGACCAGGCCGTGGGCCCGGTTGTTCTCGGCGAGATCGTCTGGAGAGACCTCGAGGCGGGCTTCATACGTGAGGACGCCCGAGCGGCGCGCCTGCTGGGGGATGCGCAGCATCGTGCGCTCTTCCTTCAATTGCGCCGGCCCGCGCCAGACCTCCCGGCCGCCGGCCCGCAGTGAGAGCGTCCCCGTTGCCGGCGCCGAGGCGACCGTCCACACCCGCACCTCAAACCGCTCCCCCACCCGCACCTCGGACGGCACCTGCAGCGTCTCGATCCGCGCTTCGGGACCCGACGGCGCTGTCAGCGGGACGACCCCCAGGTCCACCCCGGCCGCCCCGGCGATCGCGGCCGCCCGGGAGGCCCCGCCTTCGGTGTCGAAGCCGTCGGTCAGCACGACGATGCGCCGCCCGCCTTCGGGTGGGAGGAGGCCGAGCGCGGCACGGATGCCGGCGCCGATGTCCGTGCGCAGCCCCGAGGGGGGCGAGGCCAGGGCGAATTGCGGCGCGCCGGTCGGGCCTTCCGCCACCGCCGCGCCCACGCCGAAGGTCACCAGGCCGAAGCGGTCACCCGGCCGCCCGAGGCGGGCCGCTCCCTGCATCAGGTCGAGGGCCCGCTGCCGCTCCGCGGACGCGACACTGTCGGATAGATCGAGCGCAAAGATCACCGAGAGATCGCCTCCGCCGCGCGCGATCTGCAGACCGGCCAGGCTCACCAGAAGCAGGCCGAGGACCGCCAGCCGCAGCAGCAGGAGCGGGCGCCTGCGCGGCCGGATCAGCGGCGCGGGAAGCGTGCGGAGCCAGAGCACCCACTCCAGCATGAGCAGCGCCAGCGCGAGCATCACCGGCGCGGCCCACAGGTCCACCTGGCGCTGCCCCGGATCGGCGCGCATCCTGCCGACCCCCGCGGCGCTGGACCGCAGGTCGGACTCCGCTCCGGCGGCCGGCGCGACGGCGATCATCTGCTCGCGGTCTCCCGCCTGCAGCACATAGAGGCCCGCCCGCTCCAACGCCGGCAGCGCCCACGCCCCATCGCGCGCGGCGACCTGATGCACGCGCCCGGCCGGATCCACCAGCTGCGCCCGGCCGGCCGGCGCCGGCAGCCGCAGCGTCGTCCCCGCCTCCACCGAGGTGATCGGCCCCAACCACTCCAGGGCGTTGGCCATCAGCAGCGGAAAGGCCGGGTGGACGGGGAGGTCGGAGCGAAGCAGGTCGAACGGCAGCACGGCCACGCGCCGATGCGGCGAGTCCTGCACCCAGAGCAGCGGGACCTCTCCTTCGGCCAGCACGGTCCCGCCCCGCGGACGGAGCGACAGGACCTCATCGACACGAACGCCGGTGAGATCGACCAGCCGCAAGACCGGATGCGTGCCGCTGCTGCGCAGGACGGTCACGCCGCGGGCGGCCCCGGTGACCTCAACCGGGAGCCCCTCCGGCACCGAACCGATGACCAGAAACCGGCCCGGCGGGAGCGCCACCGGCGGTGTCCGGTCCAGGATGACCAGGTCGTAGGCGCCCCAGGTCTCGGGACGCAGCGACGTCGTGCGCGCCGCCGCGCGCACCGGGAGCACGCTGAGGACCGCCTCCAGGTACGGGTTGCCCGGCGAGACGAGCAGGACACGGGGCAGGCGGGCCCGGCCGATCACGACGGCGGCCCGATCGTCCGCGGGGAGGATATCCCCTCCCGCCACCTCGACGCGCGCCGCGCCGTCGCCGCGCGCGGTCCAGATGCGCGTGGCGGCCCCTCCCGCAGGGGCCCGCACGGTGGCCGACTCGCTGCCGCCGCCGGGCCAGGTCACCCGCACCGTGGCAACCTTCGCCTGCGTCCCGAAGTTGTGCACCTCGGTCAGCAGCAGCGTGCGGCCCCCGGCCTCGGTCGTGGCCGTCGCGCGCGTCAGCGCCAGATTCTCCGCGGCACCGCCGAAGGTGCGATAGGAGACCCGGCGCAGCGCCGGCCCGGGGCGATCCGCATAGACGACCACCTGCGCCGGCCGCCCCCGCACCCGTTGCGCGACCGCCGCGCGTAGCGCGGCCTCCACATCGGCCGTCCCATCGGATGGGGCGAGGCGCCGGATCGCGGTCTCCTGCGCGCGCCGGTCGGTGGTGAACGCCGCGGCCACGCGGGGCGCCGCGCCGGCGGTCATGACCATCACCGGCTGCCCCGCGCCGGCCCGGTCCAGCAGGGCCCGCGCGTCCGCCTGCGCCGCGGCAAAGCGGGTCAGCCCGCGGCCGCCGTCGCCGGCCTGCATGCTCAGGGAGGTGTCGAAGACCAGCACCAGGCCGGGACCGGACAGCCCCGGCAGGCGCAGCACCGGATGCGCCGCCGCGAGCGCCAGGGCGGCGGCGGCGAGCAGCTGAAGGATCAGGATCAGGCTGCGCTCCAGACGGCGCACGGGGAGGCGGGCGGCGAGATCGCGGGCGGCGCGCTCCCAGAGGAGGGTGCTGCTGACCGTGCGCGGCACCCGCCGCGCCCGCAGCATGTGGAAGAGGAGGATCAGCGGCAGCGCCCCGAGGAGCCACAGCGCCTGCGGGACGCCGAAGGACAGGCTCACGGTTCGCTGGAAGGAAGCGTCACGCGATCAGGCCTCCCACCCGCAGGTACCGCAGGATCAGATCGGGGAACGGGACGGCCGTGGTCGTGCGCAGATATTCGATCCGGTGGCGGAGGCAGAACTGCTCCAGGTCGGCGAGATAGCGGTCCCGCGCCCGCAGGTAGGCGCGCAGGGCCGGCCCATCGACCGTGACCTCCATCCCCGCGCCGCTCTCACTGTCGATCAGCCTCAGGTCGCCGGCGAACGGGGGAGCGAGATCCTCCTCGCTGAGGATGTGGATGACGAACAGATCGAAGTGGTGGGCGCGGGCAAGCTTGAGGCCGTCGGCGACCCCCCCGGGCATCAGCAGGTCGGAGAGCAGGACGAGCAGCCCCCGCCGCCGCGTGGTGTGCACGTACTCCCGCATCGCCGCGGAGAGGTCGCTGCGGTCACCCGGGGTCAGCCCGCTGAGGAAGCGGAAGAGATGCAGGGTCTGGCCCCGGCCCCGCCCGGGGCCCAGGGCCCCGGTGACGCGCCGATCGAATCCCGCGGCGCCGACGCGGTCGAGGCTGACCAGCCCGATGTAGCCGATGGCGGCGGCCACGCGCACCGCGTAATCGAGTTTGGACATGGCCGGTAGGCCGGCGAGGATCGATCCGGAGGACGAGGCCGCGGAGATCTCCGCAGCCGGGGCAAGCGCCATCGACGCGCTGCGGTCGACGAGGAGGTGGACGTTGATGTCCTCCTCCTCACTGAAGAGTTTCACGAAGAGCCGGTCCAGACGGGAGTAGATGTGCCAGTCGATGTAGCGGTAGTCGTCGCCGGCCTGATAGCTGCGGTAGTCGGCGAACTCCACGCCGCGGCCGAGCGTGGGCGAGCGCCGCTCCCCGCGGACACCGCTGCGGGCCATTCGCCGCGAGAGGAGCGTGAGCGTCTCCAGCCGGCGTAGGAAGTCGGGCTCGAGGAGGTGGGTCGACGTCACCGGGTCACCGCCGCCCTCGCCCCGCCGCGGCCGCTCCGCGTGGGTCAGCGCCGGACGCCGGCCGCCAACTCGGGCGTCTCGGCCAGGACGTTGCGAATGATCTCGTCGGGATCGATCCCTTCGGCCTCTCCCTCGAAATTGAGGATGAGGCGGTGGCGCAGCGCCGGCAGGGCGAGGGCGCGCAGATCCTCGAAGGCGACGTTGGCCCGCCCCTGGATCAACGCCCGCACCTTCGCCGCCAGCAGGAGGGCCTGCGCTCCCCGCGGGCTGGCACCGTAGCGGACGAAGCGGCGCGCCATCGAGGCGCCCTCGCCGTCCGGATGGGTCGCCCGCACCAGCCGGGCCACATACTCCTTGACGTGCGTCGCCACCGCCACCTCGCGCGCCAGGGCCTGCATCGCCAGGACGGTGGCCCCTGCCGCCACCCGCTCGGGCGCCGGCTGATCCGGCCCGGTGGTGCGGTCCATGATGGTGACGAGATCGGCCGGCGGGGGGAACGCCACCCGCAGTTTGAAGAGAAAGCGGTCGACCTGCGCCTCCGGCAGCGGATAGGTCCCCTCCATCTCGATCGGGTTCTGCGTGGCCAGCACGAAGAAGGGCTCCTCCAGGTCGTAGTGGGTGCCGGACGCGGTGACGGAGTGCTCCTGCATCGCCTCCAGCAGGGCCGACTGGGTCTTGGGGGTGGCGCGGTTGATCTCGTCGGCCAGGACGATCTGGGAGAAGATCGGCCCCCGCTGGAACTCGAAGAAGCGCCGGCCCGCCTCATCCTGCATCACCACGTTGGTGCCGATGATGTCCGCGGGCATCAGGTCGGGCGTGAACTGGATCCGCGAGTAGCGCAGGTCGAGCGCCTGGGCGAGCGTCTTCACCAGCAGGGTCTTGCCGAGCCCGGGCACGCCCTCCAGCAGGATGTGTCCGCCGGCGAAGAGGGCGATCAGCACCTCATCCACCAGCGCTTCGTGCCCGACGATGACCTTGTGAATCTCCACCCGCAGACGGGCGACACCCTCGCGGAACAGGTCCGGGTTCATCGCCGGCCGGCGAGAATCTCGAAGTAGCGGCGCACCACCGCGCGGAGATCGGCGGGGATGCGCTGGCGGGCCAAGTGCGCATCGGCCTGCCGCGCGACGCTGGGCGCGACTGGCTGCACCGTCGTGCGGGCGGGCAGGCGCCGGCCGGGACCGAGAATCTCCGAGGTCTGCAGTTGCCCCTGCGCCTCCTGTCCGCGCACGCGGCTCCGCTCGCCGCGCGCCTCCAGACGCGGACTCGGCGCACCGAGTTTGGCCTGCACCTTCCCCTCCCCGGCGGTCGACCCCTGGTGCGGGCCCTCCGGCGGCGCGGCGATGGTGTCCCCTTCCTGGTCCTGCGGCCGCTGCGCGCCGGGCGCCGGCTGGGCGGGCGGGGTGTCTGCCCGCTCATCCTGATCGGACCGCCCGCGCCCCGCCCCCCCGCGCGCAATCCGCTCCGAGGAGCGCTCCAGTTCCCGCTGCGTCACGCGCAGCGCCTGCTCGTCGGCCATGAGCGCCTCGAGCGCCTCCAGTTCCTGCAGCGCCTGCGTCAGCGCCTCCCCTGCGCCGGCGGTGTTGCCCGCCTCGGCCTGACGCCGGACCTCCTCAAGGTTGCGGCGGGCCGCGGCCGGCATTCGCCCCTCGCCGCTCTGGGCGAGGTCGGAGAGTTGCTGCAGCAGGTCACGCCGCTCGCCTTCGGCCACCGGCATCTGCGCCAGACGTGCCGCCAGTTCGCGCAGCTGCTTGATCGATTGATCGAGATCGGTGGGCTGACGGAAGAAGGCGTCGGGGGCCGGCGGCCGCGCCTGCGGGGCGAAGGCCTCGCCGATGCGCTCGCCGATCCGGCGCCGCGTCGCCTCCAGCTGGCGCTGCAGCGCCGCGATCCTGGCCTGCGCCGCCGCGCGGTCGAGCCGCTGCCGCTGCAGGTCCCGGCCCAGGCGCTGCACCGCCGGGGCGGCCCGCCGGGCCTGGGGCGCGCGCGCCGTGCGCGCCTCCTCTTCCAGCCGGCGCGCCGTCTGCTCCAGCCGGCGGCCTTCCCGCCGGATGCGCTCGGCCGTCTCCCGCGCGGGCGTGGAGGGCAGCGTCAGCCCGGGCACCACCCATCCGGCCGCCGCGGCCACGAGCACGGCCACCGCCGCCCAGCGCGCCGCGGCCGGCGCACGGGGGCGCAGCCTGTCGATCGCCGCCGTGCGGGCGGCCGCCGCGGCATCGGCCATGACCTGGGTCGCCAGGGCCGTAGAGGGAATCCGCCCCGCGGCCAGATCCACCGCGGTGCTCATCCGCTCGCGCGTGCCCAACTGCGCATCCGCGACGCGCGCCGCCGCCGCCAATCGCCGCCCCGGCAGCAGCCCCCTGGCGGCCGTCAGGGCCAGGGCGCCGCCCAGTCCCGCGGCCAGCACCAGGGGCGGGGTGATCGCGACGGAGAGGATGGTCCCCAGCACGGTCCACAGCAGCGAGGCCCCGGCCGCGACCACCATGGCGCGCGTCCCCCACAGCGACGCCTGCGTCCAGGCCTGCGCGCGGCTGGTGCGGCGCAGCAGGAGCAGAACGTCGGCGGGGAGCGCCGTCACAGCCGGCTCTCCCGACGCCAGGCCCGCACCGCCCGGTCGATGAGGATCCATCCCAGCGCGGCGGCGGCCAGGTATGGTCCCAACGCCAGCGGCCAGGCCGCGGGCGCGCCGCCGTAGGCCGCGGCCACAATCCGCATGGGGTTCACCAGGATCCACGGCTCCGGCAGCCAGCGGGTGGCGGCGAAGAGGGCCAGGAAGATCGACCAGTGCACCACCGTCCGCAGCACATCGGAGGGTACCGCGGCGGGAAGCCAGGCCGCCACGACGGCCAGCGGCGCCGCCAGCGGCACCATCACCGCCAGCGCGCGGAGGACCCCCGGCGCCGCCGCCAGCGCGGGTGTGACCAGGATGACGAGCGGAACCGACAGCAGCACGAGGCCGCCGGCAGAGAGGACGGCGGTCCACAGTTTGCCGGAAGCGATCGTCTGCGAGGAGAAGGAGGTCACGGCGAGATCGAGGACTCCCTTCTCCCCTTCCACACCGATTTCCCCCGCCGCCAGCGCGGAGGTGAGGTAGGCAACCCAGCCCAGTTGAAAGAGGAGGAAGAGTTGGGCGAGTTCGGTCTCGGCGAAGGCCGGCACGCGGCCACCCTCCGGGGGCAGCGAGAAGACCGCCAGCACTCCGAGGGCGGCCACATAGAGCCGCAGCACCCAGAGGACCTTGGGGGAGGCGAGGCGGGAGCGCAGATCGCCTCGCGTGACGGGATTCAACGGGAGGGTCACGGGGAATCCCCCCTGCCGATCAGCGGCACCACAAGCAGGAGCGGAGCGGGGGGCCCCCTCCAGCGCAGGACGCCGCGCTCCTCCTCCAGCCACGCCACGAGAAACGCGGTGACGTCGATGGTGGGGTCGATTATAGCACCGGCGCGGAGACGGCCGAACGTCCAGGCCAGCAGGCGCGCGCGGACCCCGCGCGCGACCTCCAGAGGGGGAGGGTCGCGCCATGCCTCCGGGGCGAGGGTGACGCGCGCCTCGGCCCCGACCACGGCGATCGGTTGGATGCGACCGTTGTGGACGACGACGGGGTCGCGCAACGACCGGCCGGCACGATTCCGAATCTCCACCGTCACCTCCTCGCCCTGCACATGGATCGACCCCTGCACCGGCAGGGAGATGAGGGCACTCCCCTGGACCGAGAGGGTGGCGGCGGCCCGCCCATCGAGTTCGACCGCGCCGCCCAGGCGCAGCGAGGTGTCCGCCTCCCCAAGCGGACGCACCAGCGTCTCGCCGCTCGTCCGCAGCGCAAACGTCCCGCCCTGCGGCAGGACGACGCGGCCCAGCGCTTCGACGCGCGCCAGATCTCGCTGCGGCAACCCTTCCGCCACCGCGCCCTGGATCAGCGTGGTCATCTGTGTTCGGGCGACCGCGGCCAGGGCCACGGCCGCCGCCGTCACCGCGCCCAGCAATGCCAGGGAGAGCACCACGCCGCCGCGTCCCCGCTGCGACCACGCGGTCAGGGGTCTCAACGCGACCAGGTAGCCCCCCAGGGTCAGGACGATCAACAACTGCACGAGCGCGCTGGCGCCGCCGCTCTGCGGCAGGGCGTCCAGCAGGGTGCGCTCCACCAGTGGCGCGGGCGTTTCCCGGCTCAGGACCCGCCTCCAGACCGCGGCGCCCTCGGGAGAGAGGTCCGGCCGGAAGGGATCGATGGGCACGACGGTGACCGCCCCGCGGCCCCAGGGATGCACGCGCGCCGGCGCCGCCGGCGGCGCCGGCGCCCGCGGATCCCGCTGCAGGAACGCTCGGAGCGACGCCCGGGTGAGCAGATCGCTTCCCGGCGGGACGACCAGGATCAGGTGCCCACCCGCGGCCACCCATCCGGACAGCGCCTCCAGTTGGGTCGGTGTCACCCGGCGATCGTCCAGGGTGTGGACGACCACCGCCTGCACTCCCTCATACAACTGGAAACGCACAGGCAAGCTATCCGGTCCAACATAGGCGATGCGAACCCGGCTCTCCGTGGGAAGGAGACGGTCCAACCCGACGGGCCGGTCCGAGAGGGTCAGGATGATCGCATCGACCACCCGGCCGGGCGGCACGGCGGCCCGCCATTCCGCGACCGGGCGGCCCGCCTCGATCAAACGGAGCACGATGGGCGCGCGAAGGTCCCGGATGACAGCCGGGATGGTCACCGCGCGTGGGACGGAGGCCTCCAGATGGACTTCGGCGCGCACGCGCGCGGCGCGCGACGACCGGGGGTGGGGGGCGGCCACCTCGAGGACGCCCTCCAGGTTCCGGTCGCTGCGCAGCACGGCGGTGGCCGGCATCCAGACGTCCGGCACGACATAGCCCGCGTACCCGAGGCGGATCTCGGCGGTGACGAACGGCGCGGCCGCGGCTGCACCGTCCCCGACCGCGAACCACAGCGGGAGGCCCACGATCAGGAGAACGCCGCCGAGGGCAAAGAGGAGAGGCATGGCCACGCGGCCATGCCTCTTCGGCAGCGTCACGGCGTTATGCGTCTGTCGCCTTCGTCGAGGTGCCAGCACCCGCGGCCTCGCCGCCGCCCTTCGACGTGCCGCTCTCCGTCGCGGCGGGCGCAGGCGTGGCGTCCGTTTTCCCATCCTGCTTCTCGTCTGGCTTCCCGTCTGGCTTCCCTTCAGTGCCAGCGCCGGGGCGCCGGTAGTCGTTGACGTGAAACCCCGAGCCCTTGAAGATCAGCCCGACGGAGCCGTAGACCTTCCGGGTCGCGCTCCCGCAGATGGGACAGGCCGGCGGGTCCGCACCGACCGCCTGGTCCAGGTCGAAGCGGTGTCCATTGTCCACACATCGGTATTCATAGACCGGCATGTTGCGTCAACTCCGTACCGTCACGTGGCGGCATATCCCTTTCTATTATCTGGGTGCCCACGCACCTGTCAAATTCAGACGCCGCGCTACTGGCGGGCGAGCGGCACGATCCAGACATGCCCCGTGTAGGTACCGCTGTTGCTGCCATACGCGAGCGCGCGGCCATCCGGCGACCAGCGCACCACCAGCGGCAGGTGCGGGTCGGGGAACTCGGCGACAAACTCCGCGACCCGCCTGCGGCCTCCGCCGTCGACGTCGGCGATCCACACCTCGCCGTGCGCTTCATCGAGCACGCGGGCAAAGGCCACCTTGTCGGAGGCGGGTGCCCAGGCCAGGGCGCTGATGCCTCCTCCCGCATCACTCATCCGCCGGAGGCCGCCCCTCCCGTCCGCCGGCGCTACCCACACATGCTCCTGATCGCCCCTCGGCTCCTGTGCCACGAAGGCGATCCAGTGCCCGTTCGGCGACAGGGTCGGCGTGAAGATCTGCGGGATATTGAGCGGAAGAGTGCGCCGGTCGAGATAAGCGATCCGCCAGCGCAGCAGGCGGGTCACCGAGCCGTTGGGACCGATGCCAATGAAGAGGAAGAGACTGTCGGGATACCACCCCAGGGCGCCGATCGAATGCCCGGCCGGCGCGTCGAAGATCCGGCGGCGGAACCCCCCGTCGGCGCTCAGCAGCCAGACGCTGCTCCTGGTCCGTGCGGCGCCCGTCGCTGCCGGGGCGGGCTCGCGGACGGCCACCGCCAGCCGATCCCCCCGCGGTGCCCAGGCCAGGTGGGTCGCGAAGGCGGACTCGCCGGCGCGCGCAGCAGGGAGCGGAATGCGCCGCCTCCCCGCCCCGTCGGGGCGCACCACCACCACCGCCCCCCGATCGATGTAGGCCAGCAAACCCGTCTCCACCGACCAGTCGACGAGCGTGGCGTGCCGGGCGGCGGTCACCTTGCGCTCGCGCCCCCTCGTCCGGTCGAGCGGCGCGATCCAGACCCCGCCGCCGTCCGTGAAGGCCAGCGCCTCGCCGTCGGGCGCCCAGGCCACCGGACTCAATGCCGGCCGGTCGGTGAGGCGGACAGGCGGTCCCACTTTCAACAGGCCGACCCCTACCGGCGCGGGTTCCCGCCGCACCTGGCAGGCGGTCGCGATCAGTGCCAGCATCAGCGCGGCGCTGAGGGGACGCGCGGCGGTCAGGATGCGCAGGGCAGGTCCGCTATGGGCCATCTCTCCGCACGCACTTGAAGAGTCCGGCGTCCTTGCTGATCCGGAGCACACCGCGGCGGGCTCGTTCCCCCTCGACGAACGCCGAGAACTCCGCAACCCTGCCACCAGCCAGCACAGCCCGACCACGGCCTGAGAGGACGTAGGCCACGAGTGGCTCCGCCTGCGTCACGACAAGCGCATCGTCGTAGCGGTGGAGAGTCACGTCGGCGAACCACGGCGACATCTGGTCGAAACCGTTCTCCAGCGTAAACTCGAAGAAAGATTGCCCTCGCCCCCATACGGCGCGGGGATCGAACCGGCGCAGCAACCCATCTATCTCCTTCCAGCGGTGCCAACCGGAGCTGTTCGTGCTGAACCGCTCGTGGAGCCGGATCCGCGCCTGGAGATTCGACGCGGTCCGGTACTGTTCGGCCAGAAATTCCC
>JACQGZ010000277.1 GCA_016199305.1 Armatimonadota bacterium
CACCGACGACGACATCGACTACTTCCAGGCGAAGGTGGATGCGATGTGGGAGAAGTGGATTATCCCCGGCGTCATTCCCTTCGCCAGCGACATCGTGCAGGACAAAGCGCCCGCCTAGGAGCGGACGCGCGGCCTTGCAACGCCGTCGCACATGGAGCCCGTTTGCCGCAGAAGCGCGGCAGACAGGGCTCCCTGGTTTGTGATGACTTCTTGAAAGATTGGCACTACGCTTGATTCGTCGAGACGATACTTCTCACGGGGGTGAGTATGATGCGTACGAGGCAGATGCCTAGGATCGCGATCCTGGCGGGGCTGGCGATCATACTGCTCAGCCTCGCCTGGCCGGTTGCGGGAGCGCCAGCCTTTTCCCCCCGCCGGCCGATCGAGTGGACGATCCCCGCTGGTGTAGGGGGCGGCGCCGATCTCCAGGCGCGATTCATGGCGCCGCTCATCGACAAGTACAAGCTCTCGCCGCAGCCGCTTGTGCCGGTCAACCGGCCGGCGGGGGCGGGCGCGCAGGCCTTCATCTGGCTAAAGCAGAAGGCGGGTGACCCGCACACCATTCTCATCACGCTGGACAACCTCTTCGCGGTACCGCTGGCCCAGCCGGAATTGGGGTTCAACTGGCGGCAGCTCACCCCGGTCTGCCGGCTGCTGCTTGACGAGTTCATCCTGACGGTGCACAACGACTCGCCATGGAAGACGGTGGCTGACTTGCAGAGGGCGGCGAAGGCAGCGCCGGCGGGTTCCATCAAGATGGCCGGGACGGGATCGAAGCAGGAGGACGAGATCATCATGGTCCTGCTCGAACAGTCTTGGGGGGTCGACTTCACCTACGTGCCCTTCCCCGGCGGCGGGGCGGTGGCCGCGGCGCTCGTCGGGAAGCAGGTGGAGTTCACGGTGAACAACCCGCTGGAGATGGTCGCCCAGTGGGACGGGGGGCGGTTACGGCCGCTGGCTGTGTTCGACTCCGAGCGGATCAAGGCGAAGAAGTGGGCAGGCATCCCGACGATGAAGGAGCTGGGGTTCGACATCGAATACCTCATGCTCCGCGGTATCTTCCTGCCACCGGACAACCCGCCGGAAGTGGTCGCCTTCTATGAGGGCGTCTTCGAGAAGCTGATGCAGACGCCGGAGATGAAGGACTTCATCGAGCTGGGGGCCTTCAAGGAAGCGTTCCTGTGTGGCGACGCATTTGCGAAGTGGCTGGTCGGGAAGGAGAATCAGGTCAAGACATTAATGACCAAGGGCGGACTGATCCCGAAATAGGGAGAGCCTCGATGCGCCGGTAGCGGATTTCCGCTGCCGCGCGGCGAAAGGGTCTCAGGAGAGGGGGCGGAGCGGCCGCTCCGCCCCCTCTCCACACTAGAGGTGAGCGATGCGGCGGGCGGAGACGCTGGTCTCGCTGGCCCTGGCGATCGCGGCCGGGGCTATGGTCCGTGAAGCGCTGAAGCTGCGGATCGGGTGGACCGAGATTGGACCAGGCGCCGGGTTCTTCCCCTTCTGGTTGTCGGTCGGACTGGCCCTGAGTGCCCTCGTTCTGGTCGTGCGGAGTCTCCGGGCCGCGACCGGCGCGGGCGCTGTCGGCGAGACTTTCATCCCCCGCAGCGCGTTCAAGCCTCTCTTGGTGGTTTTCCTCCCGATGGTGGCGATCGTCGCCTTCCTCGACTACTTCGGGCTGTACCTTGGAGGGGCGCTCTACCTGGCAGGCTATATGTTACTTGTGGGGAGGTTCCGCTGGCCTGTTACGCTGGCTGTCAGTGTCCTCGTGCCCTTGGTGCTCTTCCTGATCTTTGAGCAGTGGTTCCGGCTGCTCCTGCCCAAGGGCGTCATTCTCGAGTACTTCCTGTACAGGCGGTAGGGCGGTAGGATGGAGACCCTGTCACATTTAGCCTACGGACTGAGCGTCGCGCTCCAGCCCCAACACGTGCTCCTGGCGAGCGTCGGCGTCATCCTCGGCATCATTATCGGGGTGCTACCGGGGCTGGGCGGGACGAATGGCGTGGCCATCCTCCTCCCCCTCACGTTTGCGTTGGGGCCGACCGGCGGGATCATCTTTCTGGCCTCGATCTACTGGGGGGCGATCTTCGGTGGGGCGATCACCTCCATCCTGTTCAACATTCCCGGTGAGCCGTGGTCCGTCGCGACCACATTCGACGGCTACCCCTTGGCGAGGCAGGGCCGGGCCGCGCATGCGCTGACGGCGTCCTTCACCGCTTCCTTCATCGGGGCGATCGTTTCCATCGTGCTGTTCACCTTCTTCGCGCCTCTGCTGGCCGAGTTTGCCCTGAAGTTCGGGCCCCCGGAGAACTTCGCCGTCATGCTGCTCGCCTTCGCCTCCTTCGCCGGGCTGAGCGGAGCGAACCCCGCGAAGTCGATCCTGATGACGCTGCTCGGGCTGCTGCTCGCCACCATGGGGTTCGACGTGGTCACCGGGCGCCCGAGGATGAACTTCGGGCTAGTATCGCTGCTGGGCGGCGTCAACTTCGTGGTGATCGCCATCGGTCTGTTCGGGCTAGGAGAAATCCTGCTGACAGTGGAGCAGGGGTTGAGGCTGATGGGCATCAAAGCACGCATCAACTGGCGCGCGATGGTGGAGACGTGGCGGGCGATGTGGCGCATGTCCGTCACCATCATCCGGAGCACGCTTATCGGGTTCTGGCTGGGGATCCTGCCGGGGACGGGTGCCACGCCGTCGTCGTTCCTGAGCTACGGGTTGGCGAAGTCGTTCAGCAAGCGCCCGGAGTCGTTCGGTAAGGGGGAGCTGGAAGGCGTCGTGGCCCCGGAGGCCGCGAACAACGCGGCCGGCATTGGGGCCCTCCTGCCGCTGATTACGTTGGGCATCCCCGGCTCGCCGACCGCTGCGGTCATGCTGGCGGGGCTCTTGATCTGGGGGTTACGCCCTGGGCCGCTGCTGTTCACGGACCGACCCGACTTTGTCTGGGGGCTGATCGGCAGCATGTACGTCGCGAACATCCTGACGCTGGTGCTGATCATGCTCATGATGCCCGTCTTCGCGTCCATCTTGCGCATCCCGTTTGCGATCCTCGCTCCTCTGATCGTGATCTTCTCTGGCATCGGAGCCTACGCGACGAACAACCAGGTGCTTGATCTCTGGTTGATGCTCGGGTCGGGGGTGGCCGGGTACTTCTTCAAGAAACTGGACTACCCGCTGGCGCCGCTGGTCGTGGCGCTGGTCCTCGGCGATATGATGGAGCAGTCGATGCGCCAGGCGCTGCTGATGGGTCAGGGCAATCCCGCGATCTTCATCACCCGACCAATCACCGCCGGCTTTCTCGCCGCCTCCCTGTTCCTCTTTCTGCTGCCGGCGCTGAGAGCGCTCTACCGCCGCGGCCGGCTCGCCACCGCTCCCCGGGAGGCGGCGGCCCGGGAGATCCGGGGGTAAGACGCGCCCGACCCGCGAGCGGGTCGTTCCCCACCTGCCCGGTTGACGCGTTTTTCGGCAAGATGGTACAGTCTGCCAGGGTTTCACGCCCTTCGCACTTCACCCAAAGAGAGACGAGGAGATGCCGTTGCCGTCTGACGTTGCCGCCTACGGCGCTGCCGGCGCCGCCATCGTCAGCCTGATCTTTGCCGCCGCGACGGCGCGGTGGATCACCCGGGCCGACGCCGGGAGCGGGCGGATGCAGGAGGTCGCCGCCGCCATCCGCGAGGGGGCGATGGCCTTCCTCGCCCGAGAGTACCGGGTCCTGGCGCTTTTTGTAGTCGCCGTCGCCTTCCTGCTGGTGGCCTTCATCTCCCGGGGGGTGGCGGTGGCTTTCATCATCGGCGCCGTGCTCTCCGTCTCCGCCGGGAACATCGGCATGCGCATTGCCACGCGTGCCAACGTGCGCACGGCGCAGGCCGCCCGCACGGGGCTGGCGGAAGGGCTGCGCGTCGCCTTCCGCTCGGGGGCGGTGATGGGCTTTGCCGTAG
>JACQGZ010000269.1 GCA_016199305.1 Armatimonadota bacterium
CCAGCCGGGGGCAGGTGCTGACCGAGGTGCTGCTGCCGGGGGCGCTGCCCAACATCGTCACGGGCATCCGCACCGGGATGGGTTTCGCCTGGCGCGGGTTGATCGCCGCCGAGATCATCGCCACCAATGCCGGGCTCGGCTACATGCTCTTCCTGGCCCGTGACTTCTACCGCACCGAGGTGATCGTCCTGGGCATGATCCTCATCGGGGCGATCTGGGTGCTGATCGACCGGCTGATCCTGGCGCCGATCGAGCGCCGGACCATCGAGCGCTGGGGCCTGACCCGCACCGTGACATGAGACGCCCTCTGCTGCCGGCGCTGCGCCGGCTGCTCACCCATTCCGTCGTCCAGGGCGCGGGGCCGTTCGCCCTGCTGGTCCTCCTCTGGACGCTGGTGGCGGCGCTCGAGATCTATCCCCGAAACTTCTTCCCCGGGCCGCTGGAGGTCCTCCGCGCCTTCGCCGGCCTGGTCTACAAGGGGGTCCTGCCGACCTACCTGCAGGACAGCGTCACCCGCCTCGCGGTCGGCGCAGGCGTGGGCGTGCTCGTGGGCATTCCCCTCGGCCTGCTGATCGGGCTGCACCCCGCCAGCTACCGGTTCTTCTGGCCGCTGATCATCTTCTTCCAGGCCATCGGCGACATCGCCTGGCTGCCCATTCTGCTCATCTGGTTCGGTTTCACCCTGACCACGATGACCTTCATCATCGTCTACACCGTCATCTTCCCCATGATCTTCAACGCGGCGCTGGGCGTTCGCACCGTGCCCATGGAGATGATCCGCGCCGCCCAGAGCCTGGGCGCCACGCGCTGGCGCATCCTCGGGGAGGTGATCATCCCGGGCGCCCTGCCCAACATCATCACCGGCCTGCGCACCGGATTGGGCTACGGCTGGCGGGCCCTGATCGCCGCCGAGATCATCGTCGGCACGAGCGGCATCGGCTTCATGATGTTCGACGCCCGCCGCAGCGGCAGCGTGGTGGAGATGATCCTCGGTATGATCGTCCTGGGGGTCCTCTGGTATCTGGTCGACGCGGGGATGCTCCGCCCGGCGGAACGCGCCACGATCGAACGCTGGGGCTTGGTGCGCCAGGCGCCCTGAGGAGTCGCAGTGATGGAGGGGCTGGTCATCAGGGACCTGAGCAAGATCTACTACGGCATCTACACGGGGCAGGATGTGGCGGCGATCGAGGACGTCTCCCTGGAGATCGGCAAGGGGGAGTTCGTCGCCATCCTGGGCCCCAGCGGGTGCGGCAAGACCACCCTGCTGAACATGGTGGCCGGCTTCATCCCCCCCACGCAGGGCGAGATCCTGCTGAACGGACGGCGGATTCAAGGCCCCGGGCCCGACCGCGGCGTGGTCTTCCAGAGTTTCGCCCTCTTCCCCTGGAAGACGGTGATGGACAACGTGGCCTTCGGACTGAAGATGCGGGGCGTGTCCAAAGAAGAGCGGGAAAGGGTGGCGCGAGAGTACGTCGCCCTCGTCGGGCTGGAGGGGTTCGAGTACCGCTATCCCCACGAGCTCTCCGGAGGGATGCAGCAGCGGGTCGGCGTTGCCCGCGTCCTGGCCAACAAGCCGGACCTGCTGCTGATGGATGAGCCCTTTGCCAGTGTGGACGCCCAGACCCGGATGACGCTGCAGGAGGAACTCACCCGCATCTGGGAGGACCGGCAGCCGACCATCCTGTTTGTGACCCACGACGTGGAGGAGGCGGTCTTCCTGGCGAACCGTGTCGTCGTGCTGAGCCCGCGCCCGGGCCGCGTGCGGGAAACCGTGGAGGTGTCCCTACGCCGGCCGCGCACTTGGCAGCGCTTGATCGAGGACCTCGAATACAAAGGCCTAGTGGCGCGGGTGCTGGGGCTGGTGCGGACCCCGGTGTCGTGATGGGGCGGCGGGTCCTCGCTTCGCGCCCGGCGCGCCTCCTGCTGATCATCGCGCTCGTGGTCGCCGCATGGCAGGGCTGGCTGGCCTATCAGGCCGGGCCGAAGATCCCGCCGGACCTGGAACGGTATGTGTCGGCGCGGGGGACCGTGGATCTGGTGGTGACGCTGCGCTTTCCACCGGAGCGGTTCCACATCCTGATGTTCCAACGCTTCGGCCGGGTCTCCGGGACCCGGGACCACTCCGTGGAGGTGCGCAGCGTGCCGGTACGGAGGGTGCGGGAGATCGCGCGCTTCTACTGGGTGCAGCAGATCGCGCCGCTGGTGGAGGACATCCGGCTGTGAGCGTCTTCGACTTCATCCTGGAGCGGGGCGTCTTCGCCGTGATCCGGCTGGATGACCTGAGCGCGGCCGTGCCTTTGGCGGAGGCCCTGGCC
>JACQGZ010000270.1 GCA_016199305.1 Armatimonadota bacterium
CGGCGACGACCACTTCGATGAAGGTGAAGCCCGCGGACGTTTTCCTGGTCACGGGGTCGAGTAGGAGATGCCTCCCGTGGCGTTGACCGAGACCGTCCCGTTCTCCGTGGCGTTCTGGATGGTGATGATGTGCGCGGCGTCGGGCTGCCCGAAGGCGGAGAACGTGACGACGTCGTCCGCGCCGATGGTGACGCCGTCCGGCAGCCTGGCGTTTTCCACGAAGGTCCCGCTGCTGCTGGCAATCACGTAGGCCGAGGAAGAGGCCGTGAACGTCACTGTGTACTGGAGCCGCGCTTCCTTGGCCCGCTCCTGGGCCTCGCGCAGGTCGCTGGCGACAGCGATGATCCCGAAGCGCAGCCGCTCCTTCGCGGTGTACCCGCGCCAGGACGTGTATGCCAGTCCCAGCAGTGCCGCGGCAATGGAGACGACGACGACGATTTCCAGGAGTGTGAAACCCGCGGCGCTGCGGAGGGGTTTCACGGGCTGGACTCCCGCCAGACCGGACGGACGCCCGCCAGTCCATCGGTCCCGCCGACGAGCTCGAAGCGGTTCGTCGTGGGGAAGTAAGGGGGGGAGAAGCCGCGGCTCATGCGACGATCGTACTTGAAATCACGCCCGTAGCCGGTCAGGGTGGCACCGGTGGACGCGTTGAAGGTGCCGAACGCGCCATAGTACTCCTCGATGATGCCGCCGATCAGGTAAACCGTTCCCCGCGGCGACCCCGAGTTGTAGTTCTGGACGAACACGGAGCTGTTGTACCCGTCGCCCGTGTTGCCGGCCATCATCACGGCATGGATCTGCAGGTCGTTCGGCGCCGCCGTGGTGATGCGGATGTCGTTGCTCGCCGAGTACAGGCCCAGCACGTTGAGGGGGTTGTCATTGGGATCGTACACGTCCGGCGGATCCTCGTAGCGTAGATGATCGGAGATGTCGATTCGTCCGGCCGCGGCTATCGTCGTCTGTTCTTTCTCTTCCAGCGTGCCGCTCAGGCCGAGGATGTTGCCCTCGACGAAGATGATAGCGGCGTTGTTGTTCCCTGGTCCCTGCCACCCCTTGGGCATGCCAGAGAAGGTCCGGGTGGTCGGCGACGGCCACGCGGAATTGGTGACGGTCATGCTGCCGTTGGCTCGATCCACCTGGATCTGCACTGTCTGGCCGCCCTGCCTCAGCTCATAGTAGCCCTGATTACCGTTGTCGCCGAGTAAGAGGGAATCCAAGTCTCCCTGGACGTAGATCCCTCCGGCCAGCGGCTCGCCCGGGTCGGAGACACCATTACCGTTCGCATCGACTACGGGGATGTAGATGCCGTTCGGAACGGCGGTGCCGTTGTCCGCTAGTTCGGGCACTGCCTGGCGGATCTGCATGTTGGTCACCGGCGAGGTGTCGTTGGGATCGCGTCCGATGGACACGCCCTTCTGGCTGTAAGGGTTGCTCGGTATCGGGATCGAAGCGACACCGCGCGTGAAGTTGGCGGGTGGGTTGTCGTTGTCGTCGGCAAGGTTGGACGGGGTGCAGTCGGGGGCGACCGGGGCGTCACGGCGGACGCCGCTGACCACATTCTCATTGGCGGCCCGCCGCACCGGGCTGCCGTTGTTATTGAACCAAGCCGTGGTACTGACGCTGGTCAGGGGCGTGGTGCTGATCCGGCCAGGATCGCACGGTGTGTTCGGATCGGGGGTACCGTACTTGGGGAAGAAGGCGAAGCGGAACTCCCCGTTGGAGTGCACCGGCCCGTCGAAGCTCGTCCGGCTGGTAAACCAGATCGCTGAGCCGCCCGGCGTCGTATGCACATGCGTGAACAGCGCGAACTGCGCGAAGTTCTGCCGGCGCACACGGACGCTGAAGTCGCGAGCGAAGGTGATACGGCGGCGGGCCCGCGGCGGCGTCCGGCCGTCGCTGGTGATGTTGTACGTGTAGAAGAACTCGTAGGTGTCGGGGCCCAGGCGGTGGATGTAGCAGGAGGGCGTGGCGATGGCGCAGGAGGGATGCGCCACGGCCCGGCGACTGACGACGATGGTGCCCTGGTAGCTGCCCGTGCCGAGGCCGTTGGCCGGCGGGGTGCCGGCCGCGGGCTGCAGTTTCAGATGGGGCTCCGGACGGGCCCAATTGACGTGGAAGGTCAGGGAGCTTATCGAGGGGGTGGCGGCGAAGGTGAACCGCTGCCCGTCCAGAATGATGTAGTCGAAGAGGTGGAAGGAATTCTGTCCGTTGGAGTCGCCCGCGTTGAACCAGCCCTGCAGGTTCCCGGCGCCCAGCGATGCGTCGAGGCTGGCCACGCCCAGGGGATCGGCGTTCATGAAGGCCATCAGCGCCGACCGCGCGGCGACCGCGCCGCCTTCGGCGATGTAGAGACTCTGCGCGCCGAGGCGGCGGACCGCGGTCAGCGCCACCTCCTTGCCGCTGAGGTACAGTACGAGCGCGGCGATTACCCCGAGGACAAAGACCATGATCAGGACCGACATCATGGCCAGGCCCCGTGTGTCTCTCACTCGTGGCAGCATTCCGTCGACCGCCCCTCTCTGTGAGTCCTCAGCAGCCGAGGAACGCGGACCTCTAGCGGGCGCGCAGGGCGGCGTCCCCCGCGAAGACCCGGCTGATCTGGTCACTGGTGGTCGTGATCGTCAGGCGCACCCGCGCCACCGCCGTCAGATCGGCGGGCGACGTGCCCAGCGAGGTACCGGCCGCGTCGAAATATTCGAAGGCCGCGCCGTCGGCCCCGTTCCCCTGGACCACGCCGAAAGCCACCGGTTGCGCTGCCCCCGCGGCCAACGGACCGCCGGCATCGGGATCCACCTGGCGCGTCAGCGTGTCCTCCCCGCCGTCATAGGTGAAGGTGACCGTGTACGGGCTGGACGTCGAGAACGGCGTGGACTGGGGGATGAGCAGGGTGACCGAGGTCCCGCTCGCCGCCGTCACGCTCTGCGCCCACCGGATCTCGTCGACGACGTTGTCCAGGCCCGCCCGCACCTGCTGCTGCGACTGCACGAAGTCGTTGGTCAAGCGCGCCGACTTGCCCCCGGTCGTAATAAACGCGTAGATCCCTCCCGCGGCCATGGCGAAGAGACTCAGCGCCATCACCAACTCCACGAGGGTGGAGCCCCGGTCGTGGCGGGGGGGCATGGGCAGGTGCGGCGAACGGCTTCTACTGATCATCGAGCACCGTCGTCAGCGTGACGAAGGGCGCCGCGTCCGCCGGGCGGTAGACCTGCACGGTCGCCGTGATCAGGGTCAGGTTATTGTCGGCGGAGACATCCACCCCCACCTCAAAGACGTGCGGCGTCGGGTTGGTGACGCCCGTGTACGGGTCGGGGAGGGGGAGCGAGGAGCGGGGCAGGTCGACGAATCCCACCATCTCGTAGGGGTTCACGCTGGCGCGGATCTGTTCCATGATCTGCATCGCCAGCGTCGTGGCAGCCGCCTGCTCGTTCGAGCGGCCTGCATGCGCAATCCCGCGGACGAAGGCCAGCATGACGAAGATGGAGACGATGGAGAGCAGCGAGAGGGCGACGAGCAGTTCCACAAAGCTGAACCCGCGCTCGCCGCGGATCCGCGCCCGCGTCTGTTGCATGTCCGTTCGGATCACCGCCCGATCCGTGCCTCCGGCAGCCAGGTTCCAGGGGAGTACGTCCATATGGTTTGGGGGCTACCAGGTTGTTATGCCCCCGGGGACGGGGATTTTAGACCCGGAGGGAGGGTAAATTCTGGGGAAGCGTGGGGGGAGATCGCTGGTTAGGAGGCCGCGGCGCGCAGCCGGGCCACGTGGCGGCGCCCGGCGAGGGCGAGGAACCCGGCGACGACGGCGATACCGAGCAGGGCAGGCTCCACC
>JACQGZ010000031.1 GCA_016199305.1 Armatimonadota bacterium
GACGCACCCTGGCGTATCGGGTCACACTGCGGCCGTTGGATAGCGGATTGTCTTCGGGACAAGATCTTCTTTACCTCCCGCCGATTCGATGTTGGCTTCCGCGAGCCGGGAGGCGCGCCCCGTGGCCGGCGGAGTGGGGCTGACCTCTTGAGTAACGGCAGGACGGTGCTGGACATCCAGCTCTTCGTCCTCCCACCCCGCAGGCCCAAGCTCAACGACCACCTCGAGCGGGCCCAGCGCACCCACCAGGAGGAGTTCTGGCGAGGCGAAGCCGGGCTGCTTCGTAATGGCCAGGGAGCCCCTCGAGTTCGGCAAGGCGGATGACCATGGGCGCCAGCGCCGCCGCCCCCTCAGAGGAGAGCCGGACGAACGGGGCTACCCGGAGAAAGTGACCGACCCACAGCCCGGCGGTAAACCGTGCCGTTCCTCCGGTCGGAAGCACATGGGTGGGTCCGGCGGCATAGTCTCCAAATACCGTCCCCGACGGCACCCCGATGAACAGCGACCCATACGCCGTGAGCAAGGGGATGAGCGTATCGGGATCAGCGACGTGCAGCTGGAGGTGCTCGGGCGCTAGCGCATTGGCCTGGGCACACGCCTCTTCGAGACGCTCCACCACGATGACCTCGCCATGACCCTCCCACGCCATCCGGGCGATCGTCGCCCTCGGTAGATGCCCTAACTGATCTTCTACATGCGTGAGGACGACGCGCGCGAGTTCCTCATCGACAGTGAGAAGTACGGCCTTCGCCTCTACGTCGTGCTCTGCCTGAGCCAACAGGTCTGCCGCGAGGGAGACAGGGTTTGCGGCCCCATCCGCGATGACGCACACCTCAGTAGGGCCGGCCAGGAGATCGATGCCGACCGTGCCGCACACCTGCCGCTTTGCCTCGACCACATACCGATTGCCAGGTCCCACGATGTCATCCACTGCTCTTACCGACTGGGTACCGTAGGCGAGGGCGGCGATGGCCTGCGCTCCGCCCATGCAGTAGATCTCGTGGGCTCCCGCCAGCGCCATCGCGGCAAGCGTAATCGGGTCGATCGAACCGCCGGGACCGGGCGGGGAGCAGGCGGCAATGCGCGGAACACCGGCCACGCGGGCCGGCACGATCGTCATCAGGGCGCTGGAGGGTAACGCGTACTGGCCACCAGGCACGTAGCAGCCGACCGCCTGAATGGGCAATAGGCGGTGGCCGACCCGCACGCCCGGGCCGAGTTCGATATCGACGGCCCGCAACGCATCGCGCTGTGCCCCGGCGAATGCGGCGATGCGGTCCCGCGCCCACTCCAGCACCTGGCGCACCTCGTCTGGTAAGCCGGCCAGAGCCGCCTCCACCTCGGCGGCGCCGATAACGGGAGAGGGACGATCGATGTGGTCCCATCGCTGGGTATGCTCCCTGAGCGCCGCATCCCTACGCAGGCGCACGTCCGAGACAATCCGCCTCACCACGTCGCTGAGCTCGTCCTGCGCCTTCGGCCGCGGTCTGGGGGCCTTTACGCGTTTCATCCGATGGTGGCACGCGCTAGCCGGTGACGATCTGCAGCAGCTGGTGGAGTTCGCTGATCTCCCTGCCGAAGTGCACTGTCCGGACTGGCCCGACCGCCAGACGCACGAGGGGGAAATGGAGATCGCGGTCATCGACGAAAAGGACCTCTGCGGGGGCAAGGGCCACTCCCTCGGCGGCCAGTTCCTGCAGGAGCGCCGCGATGGCGCGCTCCTTGAAAGGGTGAGGCTCCACCTTGGGCCGGGTGAAGAAATGGCTTAAGCTCAGCTGGTCGAGGATGGCCAACACAGGCGCGGGATCGTTCCAGCTGGCGATGGAGATCAGAATTCCGCGCCCGCGAAGGGCGGACAGCAGCTCCCGTACTCCCGGCAGGAGGCGCACCTCGACACCATCGGCGTCGCGCAGGGCGTCCCGATCAACCTTCGTGAACGGCAGGCGGAGCTCAGTCACGTTGTGGTGATCCCACAGCGTGCGGTCGCAGTCGAGAATGACAAGCCTAATTGCCATCGCGGCGCCTCCTGAGTTCCGCTTGCACAGCGCCCAACTCTACACCCCGTTCGACCAGCAACACCCAGGCATGGTAGATCAGGTCGGCTGCCTCCTCGACCACCCGCCGGTCGGTTTCAGTCCGTGCCGCCCGGGTCAATTCTTCCGCCTCCTCCTGGACCTTGCGGCCAATAGGCGCGCGGCCCGCGCGGAGCAGTGAGACGGTGTAGGATCCGGCGGGCATCTCCCCCCGCCGGCGCTTCAGCACGTCGAAGAGGTCGGTGAAGATGTCGTCAGGCCAGGGGCCCCCCCTGGCCGCCTCGATGTCCCGCCCTTCCAGGTCGCGGAAGAAGCAGGACCGGCGCCCGGTATGGCAGGCGGCTCCTTCTTGACCGACGGTCAGGAGCAGGGCATCGCCGTCACAGTCTACCTGGATGGCTCTGACGGTCTGCCCGTGCCCCGACTGCTCCCCCTTTCTCCAGAGGACCTCCCGGGCGCGGCTCCAGTACCACGCGTCCCCGCTGGCGACGGTACGGACCAGCGCTTCTCGGTTCATGTAGGCGACCATCAGAACCTGACGGCTGGCTCCGTCCTGAACCACCACTGGAATCAGTCCATCGGCGCCGAATTGGAGATCGACCAAGGGCGTTCACCACCTTCTCCGTGCGCTTACCGCACCAGCGCCCCGATGCGCAGGGCCGTCCATCAGCCCAGGCGGACGGGAACGCCGCACGCCTGCAGGTAGGCTTTGACGTCCTGAATGGCCAGCTGCCCACGGTGAAAGACCGACGCGGCCAGAGCAGCGTCCGCACGCCCCTCCGTCAGCACCTGGCGCATGTGCTCTGCCGTTCCCGCGCCGCCGGAAGCGATGACGGGCACGGCGACCGCCTCCGCCACGGCGCGCGTCAGACTGAGTTCATAACCGTCCTGGGTGCCGTCGCGATCGATACTCGTCAGGAGGATCTCTCCGGCCCCCAGTTCCACAGCCCGCCGCGCCCACCCAACCGCATCCAGGCCGGTCGGCGTCCGTCCGCCGTAGGTGTAGACCTCCCATCGGAGGTGGGACAGCCCGTCGACTCGTCTGGCATCAATGGCCAGCACAACGCACTGACTGCCAAAACGATCCGCCGCCTCGCGGATCATCGTTGGACGGCTCACGGCGGCGGTGTTGAGGGCCACCTTGTCGGCACCGGCCAGGAGCATCCGCCGCACGTCCTCCCCGCTGCGCACTCCCCCGCCTACCGTCAGAGGAATGGAGACCTCCTCAGCGGTGCGGCGGATGACCCACTCTAATGGTTCCCGCCCCTCCGCCGAGGCGGCAATGTCCAGGAAGACGAGCTCGTCGGCTCCCATCCGGTCGTAGTAGGCGGCGAGCTCGACGGGATCGCCAGCGTCCCGCAGATTCCCGAACCGTACTCCCTTGACGACCCGCCCCGCCTGCATATCGAGACAGGGGACGATGCGCTTGGTCAGCACGGTTGCGCCCTCCCCGCCATCAGGAAGGTCAGGTTCAGGCGGCCCTCGTAGAGCGCTCGTCCCATGACGGCTCCCTCGACACCGGCGCGCTCCAGTGCGGCGAGGTCGGCCGGAGAGGCAATTCCCCCTGCCGCGATGACGGGGGCGGGAACAGCGCGGACGAAGGCCCGCAGGGCCTTCAGGTTCGGGCCGATCATGGTCCCGTCGCGGGAGACATCGGTGTAGATGAAACGCCGGATGCCCCGGGCTACCAGCGCCCGGCCCAAAGGGACGGCTTCGTGCGCCGAGACCGCCGTCCACCCGGCCACGGCCACATGCCCCGCCTTAACGTCGATGGCCACGGCCACCCGGTCGCCGAACCGCCGGGCCGCTTCTTCTGCCAGCGCCGGCGCGGCGCTTCCCACGATGATGCGCGCCGCTCCGGCGAGGAGCCCGTCCGCGATGTCATCGAGTGTCCGGAACCCGCCGCCGGCTTGAATCGGCACCGGGATGGCCGTGGCGATGGCACGGAGGAGATCCAGGTGAACGGGATGCCCGCTGAACGCACCATCGAGGTCGACGATGTGGAGCCACCGCGCCCCCTCATCCATCCAACGGCGGGCCATCGCCACCGGATCATCGGCATAGACGAACTCCCGCGCGGCATCCCCCTGGATCAGCCGGACGCAACGGCCCCTCCGGATATCAATGGCCGGGATGATGATCATGACGGCTGGGGCACCGACCGCGCAGAGCGCGTACCCGCCACCCAGCCCACCAGGTGGCGGAGGAGACGCTGGCCGATCTCGCCGCTCTTCTCCGGGTGGAACTGCATCCCGATCACACGGCCGCACTGCACGATCGCCGGAAACTCCACTCCATAGGAGGTACTCGCCACTACCTCGACCGGCTGGTCCGGCTGAGCCACATAGGAGTGCACGAAGTAGACAAAGGCACCGTCGGGGATACCGTCCAGCAACGACCTCCGCTCCTGGACGATCAGACGGTTCCACCCCATGTGCGGGACCTTCAGCCCCGCTGGCAGGCGGCGGACGTCCCCGGGCAGGATCCCCAGTCCGGCCACATCAGCGCTTTCTTCACTCCGCTCGAACAGCAGTTGCATGCCCAAACACACGCCCACCAGGGGCGTGCCGCGCGCGACCTGGACGCGAAGCCTTTCGGGAAATCCGACGGCGGCGAGCCGCGCCATCGCCGATC
>JACQGZ010000280.1 GCA_016199305.1 Armatimonadota bacterium
GTCCACAGGCCAGCCGGCTTCCAGCAGCCGGCGCAGGATCGCCGCCAGGGCGGGGCGGGTGGGGAGGAGGAGAGCGAAGTGGTAGAGTCCCAGCGAGCGGGTGGGGCGGGGAGGCGCCTGCGGATTCACTTCGAGGCGCAGCGTGAAGCCCGCGGCATCGGGGGTCAGGCTGAGGTCGCCGTCGGAGGAGGTCGCGGCCAGCCTGAGGAGGTTGCGGTAGAACGCCAGCATGGCGTCGCGGTCGCGCACCCGAAGCGCGAGTCCGGTCAGGGAGGCCTCTGCCGGCATCTGGAACGCCATCTGTCCACCTCCTGCCGCCTATCCTATCATTGTCGTAGAAAGGTCGGAGAGGCGGACCGTGGGCCAGGAGGCGACCTGCACGCTCCGGTTTGAAGGCAGGACCCAGCAGGGCCGCGCGCTGCTGGAACACGACGCGTTGATCTTCCGGGGCAGCACGCGGCTGACGATTCCCTTTCAGGAGATTCGTACGGTCGCGGCGCGGGCCGGGACCCTGCGTGTGGCCTTCCGCCGCGGAGTGGCCGCCTTTCGGCTGGGCCCGGCGGCGGAGCGTTGGGCCGAGCGGATCCGGTCGCCCAAAAGCCTGATCGACAAACTGGGGATCACACCCGGGGCGCGGGTCGCCGTGCTGGGAGTCACCGACGCGCCCTTCTGGGCGCAATTGCGCGCGCGGACGCGGGACATCTCCATGGCCCGGCCGCGTCCGGGCACCGACGTGATCATGCTGCAGGTGAGCAGCCCGCGCGACCTGACGCGGCTGCGGTCGCTGCAAGGGCGGATCACGCGCGAGGGGGCGATCTGGGTCGTCGCGCCGAAGGGCGCCTCGGCCGTGCGGGAGGCGGATGTGCTGACCGGCGGGAAGGCCGCCGGGCTGGTGGACGTGAAGGTGGCGGCCTTCTCCTCCACGCACACCGCCCACAAGTTTGTCATCCCGCTGGCTCGCCGCTGAGATGACGGCCACCCTGCTGGGGATCCACCACGTGACCGCCATCGCCGGGGACCCGCAGCGCAACGTGGAGTTCTATGCCGGCACGCTCGGCCTGCGGCTGGTGAAGATCACGGTCAACTTTGACGACCCCGGCACCTACCATCTCTACTACGGCGACGAGGTGGGGCACCCGGGGACGATTCTCACCTTCTTCCCCTGGCCCGGCGCGCCTCGGGGACGGCGCGGCACCGGACAGGTGACGGTCACGGCCTTCGCCATTCCGCGTGGCGCCGCCGGCTACTGGGCCGACCGCCTGAAGGGGCCCGGCGTCGAGGTGGAGGGGCCCTCGGAGCGTTTCGGCGAGCCGGTGCTGGCGCTGCGCGATCCGGACGGGCTGGCGCTGGAACTGATCGCGGGGGAGTCCACCGGGGCGGGCGCGCCGTGGGCCGGCGGGCCAGTCGAGGCAGAGGCGGCCATTCGCGGATTTCACAGTGTGACGCTGACGGAGGCGGCCGCGGAGGCCACGACGCAGTTCGTCGGCGACCTGATGGGGTTTGCGCCGGTGGCGTGCGAGGGTGACCGCCAGCGCTTCCGGATCAGCGTCGCCGGGGCCAGCGGTCCCGGCGGGCTGGTGGATGTGCTCTCCCGGCCGGACAGCCCACGTGGGATGGTCGCCGTGGGCACCGTGCACCACGTGGCCTGGCGGATCGCCGCCGCCGACGGGCAGCGGGCCTGGCGGCGGGACCTTGACGAGGCCGGCGTGGAGGTGACCCCCATCGTCGACCGACGCTACTTTCACTCGATCTACTTCCGTGAGCCCGGCGGCGTGCTCTTCGAGATCGCCACCGATCCCCCGGGGTTCACCATCGACGAGCCTCGGGAGCGGCTGGGAGCGCGCCTGCAATTGCCGGCCTGGCTCGAGCCGGCGCGCGCGCAGATCGAAGAGCGCCTGCCGCCGCTGCGCCCTGTGACAGCGTCGTGACGCGGCGGCGCTATCGTCACCGTGTATCCATGAGGAGGGCCTTGTCCCCTGCCGGACCGGTGTTGCGGGGGTCCTCCGACGTTCGACACTAAGCACGGCACGTCTCGACACCAGGGCAAAGGATGGTGATGGCTCATGATTCGGACGACGGCAGGGATCGCGCTCGCCGCGGCCCTCATCCTCGGGGTGGCGGTGGCGGCGTACGCCCCCTACCATACGCAGCAGCCGCCGGCGGCGGCGCAGGGCGCCAACCTGAAGCAGCAGCTGGCCACGGCCGTGACGCACTCCGGGTTTGCCGCCGAGGGTACCAGCCTCGGCTACGTCCAGCAGCACCTGGGGCACACCGTGAACTGCCTGGAGGGCACCCGGGGGAAGAACTTCAACCAGGCCTGGGGCAATGTCTGCGAGGGGCAGGGCAACGGCATCCTGGTTGACCTGAAGGCCGCCTCCGACGGGGCGACCTTCAAGATGGTGGCCGAGGCTGCCGACGAGCTGGCCGTGGGGGGAGTGAAGAGCAAGGACCTCAACGAGGCCAGAGTGGCGGCCAAGGGCGTGGCCGCGCTGCTGAAGGTTGTCGTCGACAACTTGAAGTAAGGCGTCCGCCGATAACGTGGGGGAGGCGGCCCCGCCTGGTCCGAACGACAGGATACGGGCGGCGAGACCGCCCTTCCCACGTTCTAGTCCGAAGTACGGCGGGGCTGCCCTCCCGACGTTTAGAACCGGGTCGGGCCGCGGGCGAGGACGACGAGGCCGGACGGGTCGACGGTGAAGCGGCGGGCGTCCTGCGCGGGGTCGAAGCCGATGCGCAGGCCGGCCTCGATGATGTTGTACCGGTCCACGATCGCCCGGCGGAGGCGCGCCCCAGCCTGCACGATCGTATGATCCATCACCAGCGACTCCTCGATCTCCGCCCCCGGCTCGACGTGCACGTTCCGCCCGAGGATAGAGCGGCGCACCTGCGCGCGTTCGATCTGGGAACCTTCGCCCACCATGACGTCGTCCACCTCGCTCTCGATGACGCGGGCGGAGGGGCCAGGGTAGGCGGCGGAGAGGATGGGCCAGCGGGGGTTGTCGAGGTTGAACCGGGGCTCCGGGCCCAGCAGGTCCATGTTCGCCTGCCAGTAGGCCGGGATGCTGCCCACGTCCCGCCAGTAGCCGGCCTCCTCGTACGGCTGCGTCCCGGGGATGGCGCTGTCGGCGAAGGGATAGGCGCAGACCGTCAGGCGCGGCACCAGGTCGGGAATGATGGTCCGGCCGAAGTCGTGATCGGTACTGCGCGGCGCGTCGTCCAGGAGGGCCTCCACGAGGACGTCGCGGCTGAAGAGGTAGTTGCCCATGGAGGACAGCGCGCGGGTTGGGTCCCCCGGCGAGGGCATGGGGCGCGCCGGTTTCTCCTCGAAGCCGATGATGCGGCCGTCGGGGTCCGCCTCCATGATCCCGAAGTCCGAGGCCTCGGTGATCGCGACCGAAAGCGCGGCGACTGTCACGTCGGCCCGGCGGTCCAGGTGAAACGCCAGCATCTGGCCCACGTCCATCCGGTAGACGTGATCGGCTCCGAAGATGGCCACGATGTCCGGGTGGAAGTCGCGCAGCAGGTTGAGGTTCTGGTAGACGGCGTCCGCCGTCCCCTGGTACCAGGTCTCCCCCCGGCGCATCTGCGGCGGGACGACGATGATGAAGTGGTCGGGCAGGGTGCCGATGCGCCAGGCGTGCCGCAGGTGGTCGATCAGCGACTGCGCCTTATATTGCACCAGCACGTACAGGGCGTAGATCCCGGAGTTGACGAAGTTGCTGAGGACGAAGTCGACGATGCGGTACTTGCCGCCGAAGGGGACCGCCGGTTTGCTGCGGTCGCGGGTGAGCGGAAAGAGGCGTTCCCCCTTGCCGCCGGCGAGGATGAAGGCCAGGACGCGCGGACGGGTCATGGTGCGATCACACTCAGTCTGGCACCGGGTGATGCACCGGCGCAAGCGGGCTTCGCATTCGCGCCGGCGGCACGTGGTCGGCCAGTCGGTGTGAATACCTTAGGGGTGAGAGCCCCACCCGATGAAACCGTGAGCCTGTCGTTCGGTTTCAGAGGGTGGGGCTCTCACCCCTTTTGGCAGTCCTGCGGACAAACCGGATCGCGATCACGAGCCCGGCGGCGAGCACTGCTGCGGGCGCCGTCCAGAGGAGCCAGCCCAGGCCGCGGCGCGGCGGGTCCAGCAGAATCCACTCCCCGTAGCGGCTGACGAAGTAGGCGGTGATGGCGTCGGGAGAGTCCCCCCGCCCGAGCCGTTCCCGGATCAGCGCGCGCATCTGTACGGCCAGTTCCGACGGAGAGTCGGCCACGCTCTCGTTCTGGCAGACGGGGCAGCGCAGGCGGGAGGCGACGGCGCGCACCTGCTCGTCGA